>JAQBWI010000002.1 GCA_027625355.1 Pseudomonadota bacterium | reverse complement strand
AAGGTGGAACAACAGAAGCTGGAATAAAAATTTTGCAAAAATACAAACCTAATAAGATAATGTACAATACTTTTTTGGCAGCCTATAAAAGAGCATCTAAGCTTGGAAAAATCAATGATTGATTACGAAAAAAAAATTGCTCAACAAACTTTAAATATTTTAAAAAAAAAATCATGGAATACATTTTCTTTAGAGCAAGTTTTTAAAAATGTTAAATTGAAAAAAACTTATATTAAAACAAAATTTGATGTACTTAAACTTATTAGCAAATATGTTGACAATCTATTAATAGATAAAACTAAATCTCTCGAAAAATCATCTTCTAAAGATATGTTGTTTGAAGTTTTAATGGCAAGATTTGATATATTGGAAGAAAACAGAAAAGCTTTTATAGAAATTTATAAAATTTTAAAAAAAAAACCTCAACAATTTATAAAACTACTTCCAACATTTCTTGAAAGTATGATTATAACTGCAGAATTATCCAAATATAAAGTGAATGGTTTAAAGGGTACGATACGATTAAAAGGTTTAATGTTAGTATATTTTATTACTTTTTTCCAATGGATGGAGGATAAAGATTCCTCATTAGAAAAAACAATGACTGCACTAGATAAAAATTTAGATCAAGCAGAAAAATTGAGTAAAATATTTTTATGAAAGACTTAATTAGTTATTCTGATTTTGCAAAAATAGAGATTAGATTAGGAACAATAATCTCAGCAGAATTAAATAATAAATTACGTAAACCCTCTTATGTATTAAAAATTAACTTTGGAGATGAAATTGGGGTTAAAAAAAGCTCTGCTCAATTAACTAGAAATTACAAAGTAGATCAACTACTTCATAAACAAATAGCAGCTGTCATAAACTTTCCTAAAAAACAAATAGGAGATTTAATATCAGATGTATTAGTGCTTGGCTTTCCTGATGATAATAATGAACCTATTTTATTTAGCCCCGATAAAAAGTTAGTAGATGGAGGTCAGATCTATTAAATTGGAAGTTGTAATATTGACTTCAGCCCCCCAAATTTTGACTCGCCAAGCTTAATCTCTCCTCCGTGTGATCTTATAATATCTCTTGTAATAGCTAATCCTAATCCACTTTCACCTTTTAGTTTGTTACGTGAGGGATCAATTGTAAAAAATGGCTTGAATACATCTTCGTAATTTTTATTCGGTATTCCGGGACCATTGTCTTCAAATAAAATACTACATCCTTCGTTATTTGTAAAAATTTTTATCTCTAATTTATTTGAATACCGTATTGAATTATCAATAATATTTTGAAATGCTCTTTTTAATTGTAAAGGTCTCCCAGAAGTTTTGACAACATTCTTTTCATTTAAATTTATCTTAAATTTTTCTTTGTTTACATTGCTAATTATCTCTTTTAAAAATTTATTTAAATTTATACTTTCTATGGGTTCTGGTGCTTCAGATCTTACAAAGCTTAAATAACTATCAAGCATTGCCGTCATTTCATTTATATCAAGTTCAAGCTCTTTTTTGGCTTTTTCATCTTTTAAAAGAGATAATTGAAGTTTCATTCTTGTCAATGGCGTTCTTAAATCATGACTAACTCCTGCAAGCATATCAGTTCTTTGTTTTAAAAATCTTTTAATACGTGTTCGCATTTGATTAAATGCATTTGCGGTTTGTCTAATTTCTGAAGCACCAGCTGACTGTAATTCTGGAGCATCTAATCCTCTGCCAAATGTTTCTGCAATAATTGACAATCTTTTCAGAGGTCTTATTTGTTTACTCATTAAAAAATATGATATTATAAGAAGTATAATCGATGCAAAAATCATCCATAATAAAAAGACAAAGGCTGTTTCACTGTACAATCTATCTTTATCAACATTTACTACAAGCAAATCTTTATCTAATTGAATAACTATTTTAACACCTTTATCAATATTATTTAGATCATACGTAAAAGGTTTATTAATATTAATTAATGCCTGATTAAGTCTTTTAGATAATATTCCACGCTGATCAATGAAAATAATATTACCAACCTTGGAGTTTTTTTGAATATTGATTTTCATTTTAAAATCTTGTTCAGCAATCTTAATTGCCTCAGTTTCTAAATCCTGTTTTATTAATTTAACAATTACATTGATATCAGCCACTACAGACTCTGTTAATCTTTTAGATATTATGTTCCAAGATGTCTGATAAAAAATAAGTGATGTGATAATTACTAATAAAAAAATAGGAACAAATATAATAATTATAGAACGACCCAATAATGATACGGGAAGAATTTTTTTAAAAATCATATCTCTTTACATATAAGCATATAACCTTTTCCTCTAATAGTTTTTATATGCTGTGGGTGTTTAGGTGTGTTTTCAATTTTTTGTCTTAGTCTAGTTATTCCTACATCAACTTTCCTCAATTCACTTTCATCAAATTCTTTTTCTGCTAATTGTTCTCTTGAAAGGGTATTATTCCTATTATTTATAAGTTTTAATAAGAGGTTATTTTCCCCCTCAGTAAGATATATTTCTTCGTCATTTAATGTTAGTGAGTTAGTTTTTGTGTTGTAAATAAAACTTCCAAAACTAAAAAGTAATTCTTGCTGATTAATATTTTCATATAGTTTTAGTAAATTATTAATACGAAGAAATAATTCTTCCGGCTCAAATGGTTTTGATAGGTAATCATCAGTTCCTTTTTTCAATCCATCTATTTTATCATTATTTTCGCTCATAGCAGTTAACATTATAATTGGTGTTTTTGATGTTTTTTTTATATCTTGAATTAAATCAACTCCATCTCCAGATGGCATCAATCTATCTAAAATAATTAAAACAAATATAAAAAATTCTAATATTTCTTTAGTTTCATTAAAATCTTCAGATGTAAAAACTCGAAAATTTTTTTCATTTAAATAATCTTTTAATAATACTCTTAATCTTTGATCATCATCAACTAAAAGAATAGATTTTTTGATCATTATTCATTTAAATGTTGAAAAGTTGCTTTATTATCAGCCTCAATCATTTCATATAAAATTTTTATAAAACCATCGATATCTTCTTTATTAAAATTACTTATAACTTTCTTAATTTTTGTTATTTGAATAGTGGATAGTTCATTTTCTAAGCTTAGACCGCTGGTGGTCAATGAAAGGTTTTTTGTTCTTTTATCTGATCCAGTTGAAACTAATATAAAACCTTCTTTTACTAACTGGTTTAACACTCTTGATAAGCTTTGTTTTGTTATCTTCAAAACCCTCAAAAGCTCTTTAATTGTAATTTTGTCTTTTTTTCCTACAAAGTAAATCACCCTATGATGAGCTCGTCCAAAATTTAATTTTTCCAGAATTTGATCAGGTCCTGCTGTAAAATCCCTATAGGAAAAGAAAACTAGTTCTATAATTTTTCTTATTTCTTTTTCATTTAAGAAAAAAGGCGATATTAAATTATTTAGGTCAGCCATATTGACTTAATTATGCATCACTGATAGTCAATTGTCATTAAAAAAAGACTTTATAGGAGTTTTAATGGCTAAATCTTTTGAAGATAGAGAAGGATGGATTTGGATGAATGGTAATTTTATACCATGGAAAAATGCTACTTCACATATTGTGTCACAGGGCTTGCATTATGCTAGTGCAGTTTTTGAAGGAGAAAGAGCATATAATGGAAAAATATTTAAATCTGAGGAACATACAAAAAGATTTTTTAAATCTGCTGATATAATTGGAATTAAAATACCTTATTCTGAACAAGAATTAAACTCTGCAAAAAAAGAGCTAATTAAAAAAATGAAATATAATGATTGCTATGTTAGACCATTAGCATGGAGAGGTGGACATCAAATGGGAATTTCTACAACTCAATCCAATATTAATGTTGCAATTGCTGTTTGGGATGACTGGGCATCTTATTTTAAAATAGAAGATCGCAAAGCTGGATTAAAGCTAATTACATCTCCTTGGAAAAGACCAGCCCCAGATACTGCCCCATACGAGGCAAAAGCTTCTGGCCCGTATATAATCTGCACTATGTCAAAAGAATTTGCAGAATCAAGAGGATATCATGATGCATTAATGTTAGATTATAGAGGTTATGTAGCTGAGGGTACTGGAGCTAATATTTTTTTTATAAAAGATAATGATATTCACACACCAATACCAGATTGTTTTTTGAATGGAATTACACGTCAAGCAGTTATTAAAATGGCAACAGAGCAAGGCTTTAAAATTACAGTAAGACACATATTACCAGATGAAATTAAAAATTATGATGAAGCTTTTTTAACAGGTACTGCTGCAGAAATTACCCCAATAAGATCCATAGATAGTGTGAATTACACAACAGGTGATAACACAACCACTTTTAAATTTATGAGTGATTTTAGTGAGCTAGTTAATAATTCTAATTAGAATTACTTAACCATTCATTTTGATTTTTATAAAACTCATTTTTCCAAAAAGGTGCATCTTTTTTAAGATAATCCATTATATAATTGCAGGAATCAAAACTATCTTTACGATGTTCTGAGAAGCAAGTAACTAAAACAATTTTACTGTTAACTGTTAACTCTCCATATCTGTGAATAATTAAGCAATCTATGAGTTTCCATTTTGAATAAGCCTTATTAATAATTCTCTTTAATTGTTTATAAGCCATTTCCTCATAGACTTCTAAATTTATAGATTGAACATTTTTATCATTATTATTATCTCTAACGTATCCTATAAAAGATGTTACTGCTCCTATATTAGAATGTAATTTTTTTATGTTATGAATTTCTTCATCTGAATTAAAATCTTCTTTTTGAATTTTAATCATTATCCTCCACTTACAGGTGGAAAAACTGCAATTTCATCATTTTTTTTTAAATCAATATTTTCAATAATGTATTCTTGGTTAACAGCAAATCTAAGGATTTCTTGATCTAGATGTTTTTTTAAATCAGGATATTTAGATATTATATATTTTTTTAATTCATCTAGATTTTTTATTTCATTTGAATCTAAAAGCTCTTGATGAAAATTTGTTATATCTTTGATCCATGCAAAATATATTATTTTCATTAAAAATGCTTTAATCCTGACTTTAGATAATCATACCCAGTATATAAAGTAAGTATCCCTGCAATCCATAGTGCCATTTTACCAATTGATAAAATAGGAATAATTGTTATTCCACTCTCACTTAAAATTAAGAAAGCAAGCGCAATCAGTTGAAGTGATGTTTTAATCTTTGAAATACGTGAAACTGGAACACTAACTTTAATTTTAGCTAAATATTCTCTGAGCCCTGATACAGCTATTTCTCTTAATAGAATAATTAATGCTGGTATGGTTTCCCAATCTGCAATTACTTCTTTGGAGGTTAAAATTAAAATTACTGCTGAAACTAATAATTTATCAGCTATTGGATCAAGAAAAGTTCCAAAGTTAGTAACTTCATTTCTAATGCGTGCAATATATCCATCAAAATAATCTGTAATACTTGCCACACAAAAAAGTATTAGGGCAACCCAGCTATAAAAAGGGTTGTTCATGTAAATACACAACACAATAACAGGTATAACAAGGATCCTTAATAAAGTAAGTAAATTTGAAATATTTAATTTCATAAATTTTTTTTAGATTAAGTTAACCTTATTAGCTATTAAAAAATTCATATAATTCTTCAAGTTTCTTTTTTGGAATAGTTTTTATCTTTTTTAGTTCCTCTAAAGATGCTGATTTGATTTTTTTAATAGTTCCAAAATGTAACAACAATTCTTTTTTTCTTTTTGTACCAATACCTTTAATTTCATCAAATACTGACTTTATAGAGGCTTTAGATCTTCTAGAGCGATGGGCAGTAATAGCAAATCTGTGGGCTTCATCTCTTAGTCTCTGAATAAAATTAAGTAAAACATCATTAGGTTTTAGATTTACATTTTTGTTTTCAAGGTGAACAATTTCTCTCCCTGCATTTCTTTCTGGTCCTTTTGAAACACTTAATAATTTAATATCTTCTAATTGATATTTTTTTATAATTTTTAAAACACTGTTGTACTGTCCTCTGCCTCCGTCAATAATAATAACATCAGGAACAGAAGGTTCATTACTTTGATTAATTTTACTAAGACGTCTACTTAAGACTTCTTCCATCATATAATAATCATCTACAGTCGAAATCTTTTTTTCTTGCATATCATAGCGAATATTAAATTTTCTGTAATGTCTTGGGCTTAAGCCTTCTTTATCCGCCACAACCATAACCCCTACAGAATTTTTGCCAGAGGTATGACTGTTATCATAAGCTTCTACTCTGTTTATTTCATATTCTATATTGAGAAGTTGAGATAATGAGTTTAGTGCAGAATGATGAGCTTCTAAACTTGTCTTTTTAAGCTTTATACTCTCCAAAGCATTTTTTTCAGCTAATAAGATATGCTGTAATTTTTCACCAGATTTAGGTTTCATTATTTTAGTTTTTAATTTATTTTTTTTGTTGAGAGTTATTTCAACTTCTTTAAAAAACTTTTCTTCAACGTTAACTAGTATCTTAGGAGGAACATCTTTATTAGCATAAAATTGATATAAGAAAGACTCTAAGATTTCAACATCTTCTGTTGTATCTTCATGAGTTGGAAAAAAAGATTTGTTACCATAATTACTTCCATTTCTATAAAACTTTCCATGGATACAACTTTTGTTATCAATAATTTTGATAGCAAAAATATCAATGTTTCTCATTTCTTTAATATAAACAGATTGATATTTTTGAATCTGATTTATTGACTTGATTCTATCACGTAATCGTCCAGCTTCTTCAAACATTTGATTTTTACTAGCGGATAGCATTTTGGCATTTAGTTTTTTTTCAATTTTTTTTGTGTTACCTTTTAAAAATTTTTTGGCATCATCTATACTCTCTTTATATTTTGTCTCATTAATTGAATTCACACAAGGACCACTGCATCTTTTGATATCATAAAGAAGACAAGGGCGAGATCTGTTACTGAAAACACCGTCTGAGCAACTTCGTAATAAAAAGGCTTTTTGAAGTGCTATGAGAGTATAATCAGCTACCGATGGAGAGACAAAAGGACCAAAATAATCTCCTTTAATTTTTTTGCTACCGCGATATTTTTGTAAACGAGGATATTTATGTTCTTTATTTATGAGAATATATGGAAAGGATTTATCATCTCTTAAAATTATATTAAAACGTGGTTTGTGTCTCTTAATTAAATTACACTCTAAAAGTAATGCTTCAATCTCAGTGTTAGTGACAAAAAAATTCATTTGTTTTGTTAAACTAACCATTCTTTGTAAACGGCGAGTTAAGTTATTAAGAGACGTATAATTGATGACTCTCTTCGCAAGATTTTTTGCTTTACCAATATATAGTATTTGACCATCCTCATCTTCCATTTGATATACACCTGGTTGGTGAGGTAACGTTTTGGCTATAAATTTAATTATTTCTTGTCCATTTAGATTTGGCGTAATGTTAGTAAGTTGAATATTAGTTTTTATCTCTTTTTTACTCATTATCGAATTAATTTCCTAGATTATGATCTTAATTTATTATAGTCAAAAATTTGAATTTAAATAAATAAGTCTAAATAATTAACATAATATATTAATTGGAGATTTGAAGATGGCTAAAATGACTACTGAGGAAGCTTTTGTAAAAGTTCTACAAATGCACGGAATTCAACATTCTTTTGGAATAATTGGCTCAGCTTTTATGCCAATTTCAGATCTTTTTCCTAAAGCTGGTATTACTTTCTGGGATGTTGCTCATGAGTCGAATGGTGGATTAATTGCCGATGGATATACAAGATCAACTGGAAAAATGTCGATGTGTATAGCGCAAAATGGTCCTGGGATTACTGGTTTAGTAACACCTATTAAAACAGCATATTGGAATCACACGCCAATGCTTTTAGTTACACCTCAAGCAGCAAATAAAACAATGGGTCAAGGCGGTTTTCAAGAAGTTGAACAAATGAACTTATTTAAAGACATGGTTTGTTATCAAGAAGAGGTTCGTGACGCATCAAGAATGGCTGAAGTATTAAATAGAGTAATTTTGAAAGCAAAGAGAGGTTCAGCTCCTGCTCAAATAAATGTACCAAGAGATTTTTGGACGCAAGTAGTAGATATTGAATTACCTTCTATTATAGAATTCGAAAGACCTGCTGGGGGTTCAGCAGCAATAAGTGAAGCTGCGAATCTTTTATCGAATGCAAAATTTCCAGTAATATTATCAGGTGCTGGTGTTGTTCTTGCTGACGCAATTGAAGACTGTAAAAAAATTGCTGAAAAACTAGATGCTCCAGTGGCCTGTGGATATCAACATAATGATAGCTTTCCAGGAAAGCATCCTTTAGCTGTTGGTCCTCTTGGCTATAATGGCTCTAAAGCTGCGATGGAAATTATCTCAAAAGCTGATGTTGTTCTTGCTTTGGGAACAAGATTAAATCCATTCTCTACTTTACCTGGATATGGAATTGATTACTGGCCAAAAGAGGCAAAGATTATTCAGGTTGATATTAATTCAGATAGAATAGGTTTAGCAAAAAAAATATCAGTAGGAATTTGTGGTGATGCTAAGTTAGTTGCTGAACAAATTTTAAACAAATTATCATCTAGTGCTGGTGATGAAGGAAGAGAAGACAGAAAAGCATTAATACATCAAACTAAGTCTGCGTGGCTTCAAACATTAACAAGTCTTGATCATGAAGAAGATGATGAAGGAACATCTTGGAATAAAGATTCTCGAGAAAGAGATCCAGATAGAATGTCACCTCGTATGGCGTGGAGAGCTATTCAAGCCGGATTACCAGATAATGCAATTATCTCTAGCGATATTGGTAATAACTGTGCCATTGGAAATGCATACCCTACATTTGAACAGGGAAGAAAATATTTAGCCCCAGGTTTATTTGGACCATGTGGATATGGCTTTCCTTCAGTTTTAGGAGCAAAAATTGGATGTCCTGACACGCCTGTAGTTGGTTTTTCTGGAGATGGTGCTTTTGGAATTAGTATGAGTGAAATGACATCATGCAGCCGAGAAGAATGGCCAAATATCACGATGGTTATATTTCGAAATTATCAATGGGGAGCAGAGAAGAGAAACACAACTCTTTGGTATGATAATAATTTTATAGGAACAGAGCTTGATCCAAAATTAAGTTATGCAAAGATAGCAGAAGCGTGTGGATTTAAAGGAGTTAAAGTTACAACTCAATCAGAGTTGACAGAAGCGCTTAAAACATCATGCGTGGATCAAATGAATGGTGTAACAACTTTTATTGAAGTTATCCTAAATCAAGAATTAGGTGAGCCATTTAGAAGAGATGCTATGAAAGCACCTGTCGAAGTTGCTGGTATTGATAGTAGGGATACAGTCGTTCAATAAATTTACTGATCAGCAATGATCAAATCTGCAGCTTTTTCCGCGATCATAATTGTTGGAGCATTAGTATTGCCGGAAGTTATATTTGGCATAATGGAAGCATCAACAACACGTAAGTTTTCAATATCATGAACTTTTAGTTTGTCACTAACTACTGAATTGCTGTCATTCCCCATCTTACAAGTTCCAACAGGATGAAAAATTGTTTGCGCATGCTCACTTGCTGCTTGAATTATTTCATCATCACTTTGATTATTTATTCCTGGTCTAAATTCTTCTGGCTCATATTTCTTAAATGTTTCACTTTCAAAAATAATTTTTCTAACCAATTTTATACCTGCTGCAGATACTTGCCGGTCATCATCAGTAGATAGATAATTCATTTTAATTTTTGGATAATCCCGACTATCTTTTGAGGTGATATATACTTCCCCTCTGCTGGTTGGTCTAATATTTGCAACTGTTGGTGTAAAGGCATTAAAATTATGAAGATTAGCTCCACCCAACCTGTCGGTACTAATTGGCTGAACATGAAATTGCAAATTTGGAGTTTCTCGGCTTTCATCACTTTTAGCAAATCCACATAATTGACTTGCACCCATGGTCATGACACCTCTTCTAAAAAAAACAAATTCCATTCCAATCATCATTTTTCCAAAAAAACTATTGATAGTTTTATTTAAAGTTTTGATATTCTTTACTTTATAGACTGGACGTAACATTAAGTGATCTTGTAAGTTTTTACCAATGTTAGCGTTATGATGAATTACAGGCACACCTAAATTTCTTAGTTTTTTTTCATCACCAATGCCAGATGTTTGTAAAATATGAGGGGACCCAATTGATCCTGCAGATAAAATAACTTCTTTATTACCTTTTACGGTAATTAACTCATCATTTTTCCAATAAGAAATGCCAATAGCTTTTTTACCATCAAAATTTATTTGCTTAACATGAGCTTTTACTTCAACTTTTAAATTTGATCTTTTTTTGGCGGGATTGAGATAAGCAACAGCTGTACTACATCGTAAACCATTTTTTTCAGTTACTTGAAAATAATCACAGCCAAAATTATCACCTGTATTAAAATCGTTAGTTTTAGGAATGCCTATTTCCGCTGCAGCTTTTTGAAACTCATCTAAAATATCTAGTTTAACTCTAATATCAGAAACTGACAAGGGTCCACCCACACCATGGAATTCATTTGCTCCTCTTTCTTGATTTTCCGATTTAAGAAAGTAAGGAAGAACATCATCCCACCCCCATCCAGTATTACCTTGTTGACGCCAAATATCATAATCACGCGATTGACCTCTGATATATAGAAGTCCATTAATTGAAGAACTACCTCCCAAAGTTTTACCTCGTGGATAATTTATTGATCTTCCATTTAAATTTTCATCAGGCTCTGTTTTAAAGCACCAATCTGTTTTTGGATTATGCATTGTTTTGTAATACCCAACAGGAATATGAATCCATGGGTAAGTATCCTTACCTCCTGCTTCTAATAAAAGTACTTTGTGTTTAGAATTTTCACTAAGCCTATTTGCAAGAACACAACCAGCTGAGCCTGCACCAATTATTATATAATCAAACACATCCATTTACCTTTGTTTATATCTTTTTTTAAAAAATTTAATTATTAAGAAGAGGTGAATTTAATTTTATTGTTTATAGGTTTGGCTTTACTTATTTTTGGGGCAGAGATAATTATTAGAGGATCTATAAGCCTTGGAAAAAAATTAAAAGTTTCTTTATTTGCCATAGGTGTTGTTATCGTTGCTGGAGGGACGTCTCTACCTGAATTAGCAAGTAGTATTAATGCTGTTATTACAAATCATTCTGACCTAGCCGTTGGTGCTGTGATTGGAAGCAATATTGTAAATTTAATTCTAGTTATGGCCGCTACATCTTTTCTAATACCTATTAGTAACATAAATCAAAATCAAATTAACCAAGCTTGGATTAATATTGGTTTAGGTATCATTTTAATTTTCATGAGTTATTTTATTTTACCTTTTAACTATCTCTTTGGCATTTTATCGATTTGTTTATTGTTCATTATTATGTTTATACAGATACAGCAGGGTTCACTCGATGTTTCTGAAGTTGAAGAAAAGGGTGATTATTCTCTTTTCATCTCAATAACATTTATAGTGGGTGGAATAATATTACTTATTTATGGCTCGGATCTTTTTGTAGAGTCTGCAATTAATATTGCAAATCAATTAAATATTCCTGAAGCAATAATAGGTGTATCTTTAGTTGCGTTTGGAACTTCTTTGCCTGAATTAGTGGTAGGAATATTATCTGCCATTAGAAGAAAAGTTGACTTTGCTCTTGGTAATGTTTTGGGCTCAAACATTTATAATGTCCTCGGTGTTCTAGGTGTCTCTTCTTTCTTTGTTAACTTTAGCATACCTAGAGTTATAGGGTCTGTTGATTTATTCTTTATGCTTTTTGTAACTTTGATGATTTTAGGGTTTATGATCTTCTTGAAAAGAATAGGAAGAACCTATGGGTCTATAGGCTTACTATTATACGTTGGTTATATAGTTTATGTTTTTAATTAAAAATATTTTAGAGGTTTTGTTCTTCTAAAACTTTTTTTGCAACTCTAAAACATTCTAATGCTTGAGGTACCCCACAATAGATTCCAATCACATGAATTATCGCACGAATTTCTTCTTTTGAAACTCCGTTAGTTATTGCTCCTCTGCAATGTATTTCCCATTCTTGCATTTTACCTAAAGCACCAATCATAGAAAGGTTCATCATTGATCGTGTTTTCATATCAATTACATCATCACCCCAGCCAAAACCCCAGCACCATTCTGTCATTGCTTTTTGAAAAGGGAGCGTGAAATCATCTGCTTGTTCTAAATTTTTTTCAACGTACTCTTTTCCCAACGTTGCTTTTCTTTTTTCTAATCCTTTTTTAAATAATTCCTCATCCATTTTTTCTCTTCTTTCCCCTTCTATTTTACGTGAATTATAATCAATAATAATTACTTTGTCACCTTGGATAAAATTTAACTTTTTATAAGTTAATAACTAATCTTAAAGCATCGTATATTGCTGCATGTATATTTCTAGAAGAAACTGCATCACCTATCCTAAATAAATTAAATTTATTGTTATCAATTTTTATTATATCTTGTTCATCGCCATTAATAAATTTATTGTAATCAACCTCTCCTTTGTTTTTGGAGAAAGGAACTAGGCTGAAGTACAATTCATCCAATGGTTTAATTCCGTAGTTTAAAAAAACCTGATCATACGATGAATTATATTTAAAGTTCTCATCATAGTCAGATCCAATTAAAGCATTTAATTTATTACCTTTAATTGATACGTCTAATAATCTTTTAGCAATAGAATATGTAATTTTTTTATCTTGAAGATTTTTTAAATAAGGAGTTAAATTCATCCCCATTATTTCAGAGGAAATTAATCTATCTGGTGTCATGAATTCAACAGTTGAACCTTCTTTTATTGCAATTTCAGCTGATTGCATTCCAGTGTGATCTCCTGCTTCATCGTAAATTAAAATATTGTCACTTAATTTAATATCTCCAGAAATTATATCCCAACTTGTATAGACATTTTCTAAATCTTTCTTTGTTTCAAAAAGTTCAAGGTTAGGCATTCCTCCCGTTGCAATAATAACCGTGTGAGGTTTTTCACCAATAACATCTTGACTTTCTGCAACTACATTAAAATTAAATTTAACATTTTTAGCGCATTGTTGCATTCGCCAATCAATAATACCAAGCATATCTCTTCGTCTCTCAGATTTTGCACATAATCTTATCTGACCACCAGGATCTCGAGCTGCTTCAAAAACGATAACCTCATGACCTCTTTCTCCAGCTATTCTTGCTGCTTCAAGTCCAGCTGGTCCAGCACCAACAACTACAATTTTCTTTTTGACTGTTGAAGGAGATATAATATTTGGAAACTTTAATTCTCTTCCTGTAGCAGCGTTATGTATACATAATGCTTCTTCACCTTGATATATTCTATCCAAACAATAAGTAGCCCCAACGCAAGGTCTAATATCTTCTTCTCTTTTTTCTTTTATTTTAGTAACTATATGTGGATCTGCTAAATGACCTCTAGTCATTCCTATCATATCAACTAACCCATTTGAAATTGCATACCTCGCAGTAGCTACATCAGAAATTTTTGAAGCATGAAATATTGGTAATTGTATTTCCTTTTTTATTTCACCTGCAAACTCAAGATGGGGAGCACTTTTCATTCCTTGTATAGGTATATGTTTTGTTAATATTGGATCAGTATGAATTCTGCCTTTATTGACATTTAGATAATCTACCAAGCCTGAGTCAGATAAGATTTTTGCAATTTTTAAACCTTGTGATTTAGTAATGCCGCCTTCTTCCACTTCATCAAATACACATCTTATTCCTACAATAAAATCCTGACCAACTTTTTTTCTAATGTCAGACAGCACATCAATTGTAAATCGTAATCTATTTTCTAGACTACCGCCATACTCTGTACTTAATTCATTAGTTAGAGGAGATAGAAATTGACCTATTAAATGGCCTTGCCCTTCAAGTTCAACACCATCCATTCCTCCTTCTTTCATTCTTGCTGCTGCATCACCGTATTCTTTTATAATCCTCTCGATATCCCAGCTCTCCATTACTTTTGGAAAAGCTTTATGGGCTGGTTCTCTATGTTTACCTGATGATAGTGAAGGTAACCAATCTCCTTTGCTCCATGAAGTTCTTCTTCCAAGATGTGTTAATTGAATCATAATCTTACAATCGTGATCATGGATAGTATCTGTAAGTTTTTTAATCCATGGAACTACTTCATCTTTATACGCATGAATGTTATCAAAGGAAGGTGGGCTGTCTTTTGATACGACTGCTGATCCTGCAGTCATTGTCATTGCTATTCCCCCTTTTGCTCTTTCTAAATGATAAGCGATATATCTATCTTTTGGAAATCCATCTTCATTGTAAGCTGGTTCATGACTGGTGGTGATAATACGGTTTTTTAAATGTAAATGTTTGAGTTGAAAAGATTGTAATAAAGGATCTGCCATTTATATTTTATGTAGTAGAAAATTCATTATCAGTTAATGAATTAGCAATCCATTTATTAAAGTGATGTGTTGGATTATCCAAGACTGGTGAAAAGTTCCCACCATTATAAGCAGGAGAATTTCTTCCTTCTTGCATCCCTTCAATAATATTTAAATCTTCTGTTTGAATACTATACCATTGTTCATAATTTTGTTTTCTTAGTGATTTAAAAGTATCACTTAGCGCTGCTTCTTCACCAACGTAATAAATTTCCATATGCTCTTTTGTGAAATCATGTGAAATAGGCTCTAACCAGTAAGCATAATAGTGATCTTTGTGAATACCTAGCATAACATTTGGAAATAACGCTACATACTCAGCGTGTTCTTCTTTTTCTTTGGACCACCCAGGAAAAGTCGGAAATTTTTCATTATTTTCAAACTTAGGATTATACACAAGTGTGCCTTGACCTGCGAAACGATTAGGTAATCCCTGAATATGATAATGATCATCAATTTTTGAATAGGCATTCAAGCCAGGGTGAACAAAAGGTAAGTGATAACTTTCACAATAATTTTCTATTGCAAACTTCCAATTGCATTTTGCCTCTAAATTAAAATAGCCATAATCTTCAGCGTGAACAATTAATTTTTGATCTTCTTTAGTCCAAAATGCAGACCATCTGTCTTCTAGAGGCTTAATGTACTCTGTAAAAGGTAATTCATTTTCTGAAATATTAACCATTATTAAATCCAACCAAATAGATGTTCGCACTTCCTTAAGGCTGCTTTTAGATTTATCAAAATCATCATGTTCATGTTTGTTAATTCCTCCTAAATGAGGTGTGGCAACTAAATTACCCTCAAAGTCATATGACCATGAGTGATACGGACATCTTAAAACATGTTTAAGTGAACAAGTTTCTTGAACTAATTTATATCCTCGGTGACTGCACACATTATGAAAAACGCGAACTTTATGTTTTTTATCTCTTATTATGATTAGTGGAATCCCCAATAAATCAAACGGCTTTGTATCTCCTGGATTTGGTACAGAACTTGCTACGCCAATTGTAACCCACTTGTCTTCAAATATCTTCTTGCGCTCAATGTTATTATAAGGTCCACTTAAATAACATTCATTTGGTAGTCCGTGGGCGTTTTCTATTGTATCATTAACAATGTTCAACTTTTCTTTATCAATAATTTTATAAATTTCTTTTTCCATAAAAATCTATAAAACACTAATTTAGGTTCTATAAAAGTCAAATTAAAATGATTGAGAATAATAATTTGTTGCTTAAGGTTTGTAATATTGCAATACAAGCTGGAGAAGAAATTCTTAAATACTATAACGATGATATTGAAGTTACACATAAAGATGACTCCTCTCCTTTAACAAAAGCTGATTTAGCTTCTAATAAAATGATCCTTAATGCTTTACATGAGTTAGACAGAACTATTCCAATTTTAAGTGAAGAGTCACTTGTGGAATGGAATCAACGAAAAAATTGGACTACATACTGGTTAGTTGATCCATTAGATGGAACAAAAGAATTTATAAAAAAAAATGGAGAATTTACTGTCAATATTGCTTTGATTGAAAATAATAAATCAATTTTAGGAGTTATTTATACTCCTGTTAAATCTGACTTATATTTTGCACAGAAAAATTATGGATCGTTCAAAATTAATTCTAGTTCTAAATTAATTGACTTAAAAGAAGCAAAGAAAATATTTGTATCTAACCATTCAAGTATAAAAAGAATTATTGGTAGTCGATCGCATTCAAATCAAGATTTTGATAGTTGGGTAAATAAAAATTTTCCTAATCCAGTAATTGTTCAAGCAGGAAGTTCTTTAAAATTTTGCTTAATTGCTGAGGGTGTTGCAGATATTTACCCTCGCTTTGGTCCAACTTCAGAATGGGATATTGCTGCCGGTCATATCATTGTTGATGAGGCTGGAGGTAGAGTTAGTACATTTGAAAATAATGAGATAAATTATAACTCAAAAGTGGATCTGCTCAATCCTCAATTTTATGCTATAGGAAACTATAAACTATAAAGAGCTATGAATTTATCACATCTGGAAAAATTAGAATCTGAGAGCATACATATAATTCGAGAGGTAGCATCAGAATTTGAAAATCCTGTTATGTTATACTCTATTGGTAAGGACTCTGCTGTTATGCTTCATTTAGCATTAAAGGCATTTTTACCAGGAAAACTTCCATTTAAATTATTACATGTAGATACAACATGGAAGTTTAAAGAAATGATTAAGTTTCGTGATGTAATCAAAAAAAAATATGATTTAGATTTATTAGTTCATATAAATAATGAAGGAGTAAAAAATAATATTGGTCCAATTACACATGGATCAAAACTTCACACCGATGTTATGAAGACGCAAGCGCTTAAACAGGCTTTGAACAAATATAAGTTTGACGCAGCATTTGGTGGCGCTAGAAGAGATGAAGAAAAATCAAGAGCTAAAGAAAGAATTTTTTCTTTTCGAGATCAGCATCATCATTGGGATCCAAAAAACCAAAGACCAGAGTTATGGAACTTATATAATACAAAAATAGACAAAGGAGAGAGTGTAAGAGTTTTCCCTTTATCAAATTGGACTGAATTAGATGTATGGCAATATATCTATGAAGAAAAAATTGAAATTGTTCCTTTATATTTAGCTGCTATTCGCCCAGTTATTGAAAGAGATAATCTTCTTCTTATGGTTGATGATAAAAGATTGGATGTCAAAGAACATGAAACTATTGAGAATAAGTTAGTTCGCTTTAGAACTTTAGGATGTTATCCTCTAACTGGTGCAATTGAGTCTAGTGCAAAATCAGTTGAAGAGATTATTTTAGAGTTAATTAAAAGTAAAAATTCTGAAAGAGAAGGCAGGGCAATTGACAAAGATCAAATTGGCTCAATGGAAAAAAAGAAACAAGAGGGTTACTTTTAGTGGATTTAAATAAATTCTTTCAAGCTCAAAATAAAAAAAAACAAGTTAAAATTTTAACCTGTGGTTCGGTTGATGATGGAAAATCTACTTTATTAGGAAGATTGCTATTTGATTCTCAAAATATTTTTCTAGATCAGATAGATCAGACAAAAATAGAAAGTGAAAAATATGGAACTCAAGGTAAAGAAATTGATCTAGCTTTACTTGTTGATGGCTTACAAGCAGAGCGGGAACAGGGAATTACTATAGATGTAGCGTATCGTTATTTTGAAACATCAAATTGTAAATTTATCATTGCCGATACACCTGGTCACGAACAATATACACGGAATATGGCAACGGGAGCCTCAAATTCTGATGTGGCGATAATATTAATAGATGCAGAAAAAGGATTATTAGAGCAAACAAAAAGACATAGTTTTATTGTTAATCTTTTGGGCATTAAACATATTGTAGTTGCAATAAATAAGATGGATCTAGTTAATTATAAAGAAAATATTTTTGAGAGAATTGTTGATGAGTATAAGGAATTAATTAAAAATTTTACTTTTACATCTATAAATTTTATTCCATTGTCAGCCTTAAAAGGGGATAATGTATTTTCAAATTTTGAAAATACGAAATGGTATAAGGGATTAACATTAATTGAAACATTAGAAAAAGTCGATGTTTTGGATTCAAGCCAAAACAATGAATTAAGTTTCCCAGTCCAATGGGTAAATAGATCAAGTGCAAATTTCAGAGGTTATTCAGGTACGATAGCTGATGGTAAAATTGCAAGAGGTGATTTAATAACCACTGCATCCAGTAATACGCTAACTTCAGTGAAAAATATCTACGGACCTAAAGGAGAATTAAGTGAAGCATACTCCGGACAAGCAATTACATTAACTTTAAGTGACGAATTAGATATTTCACGAGGAGATGTTATTCTTTCAAAAAAAAATGATCAGATAATAAAGGCAGATCAGTTTGCCTCCCATTTAATTTGGATGGATCAAGAGCCAATGTTGCCTGAGAGAAATTATATTTTTCGTTTTAATAACGCTTACATTAATGGAAAAATAACTGATTTAGTGCACAGTATAAATGTTAATTCTTACGAAGAAGTGGCCTCTAAAAAACTAAATTTAAATGATATTGCTTATTGTAAAGTCGCCATTAATAAAACGCATGCTATTAGTTCGTACTCTAACAATCAAAAGTTGGGAAGCTTTGTTATAATTGATCCTTATAATAATAAAACAATTGGGGTTGGCATGATTGATCACGCTCTTCGTCGATCTAGCAATATTTCTTGGCACAAAATGTCAATCAATAAGAAAACTCGATCTGAGTTAAATTCTCAAAAGCCATGTGTTGTGTGGTTTACCGGATTATCAGGTTCTGGTAAATCAACAATTGCTAATATTTTAGAACAAAAATTACACACTATAGGCAAGAGAACTTATTTATTAGATGGTGATAACGTTCGTCATGGATTGAATAAGGATTTAGGTTTCACAGACCCTGATAGGGTAGAAAATATTCGTCGTGTTGCAGAAGTATCAAAGCTAATGGCTGATGCTGGATTAATAACATTGGTTTCATTTATTTCACCTTTCAAATCAGAAAGACAAATGGCTAGAGATTTATTATCTTCAGATGAGTTTTTTGAAATTTTTGTAAACACACCATTAGAAGAATGTGAAAAGAGAGATCCAAAAGGACTTTATAAAAAAGCAAGAGCAGGTGAATTAAAAAACTTTACAGGTATAGACTCTTTATATGAAGAGCCAGAAAATCCTGATCTTATTTTAGATACTACATCAAGTAATGCGGAAGAGTTAACTGATCAGATTATTAATTTTTTACAATCAAAGAAAATTATCTAATTTTGAAAACCATATTTTCTTAAACGAGCATCACCTGTTCGCGCATGTGCTTCCATTCCTTCCAATCTTGAAATTCTTGCTGCGGCTGCGCCCACTTCCTTGTTTGATTCTTTGGTCATGCGTTGAAAAGTAACAGTTTTAATAAACTTACCTACAAATAAACCGCCTGTATATTTAGCAGCACCTTTTGTGGGTAGTATATGATTTGTACCAGAGCATTTATCACCATAGGCAACAGTTGTTTCTTCACCTAAAAATAATGATCCATAATTTTTTAGTTTATCAAGCCACCAATCTAAGTTTTCAGCTTGAACTTCTAAATGTTCAGGAGCATAGTTATCACTGATCTCACATAATTCTTCATTCGTATCGCATAGAATAACTTCACCGTAATCACGCCAAGCAGCATCAGCGTTATTTCTTGATGTTTCAGGTAGTTCAGCGATTAATTCTGGAACTCGCTTCATGACATAATCACACAATTCTTTGTCAGTTGTATAAAGCCAAGCTGGAGAATTTGGACCGTGCTCTGCTTGACCAACAAGATCAACAGCAATCATTTCTTTATCAGCAGTATGATCTGCAATAATGCCAATTTCTGTTGGCCCTGCAAATAAATCAATTCCAACTTTTCCATATAAAATTCTCTTTGCCTCTGCTACGTATTGATTTCCTGGACCAACAATCATATCAACTTCTGGATTACCAAAACATCCATAAGCAAAAGCACCAATCGCTCCAATACCACCACAGTTCATAATGACATCAGCTCCACATAAATTTGCAGTGTAAATAATAATACGATTAGCACCATTTTCATCTTTTGGAGGACTAGCAGCAATAACATTTTTGACACCTGCAACTTTTGCTGTAGTAATACTCATTATAGCGGAGGCAATATTATTATATCTTCCACCAGGAACATAACAACCAACACTATTAACAGGTATTAACTTTTGACCAGCAAAAAGACCTGGAGATAATTCAACTTCAAAATCATTATTCAAATGTTTTAGTTGATGCTCTGCAAAACTACGAACTCTATCATAGGAGAACTGCACATCATCTTTTACTTTTTGATCTAATGATTTTATTACTTCTTCAATTTTTTCTTGGGTAACAATAACATCACCTTCATATTTATCAAACTTGCGAGAAATTTCTTTAATACCTTTGTCTCTTTTAGATTCTATTTCATTGAGAACTTCTTGAACTCGTTGTCTCGTTTCAACCTCATCAGAAGAGGCAGTTTTATTTGCTTTTTTGATATATGAAATTGTCATTTTTTCCTCTAAATTAATTTTCTACGTATATATAATTATCTAATAACATCAATTAAATCTGTTATTTTTTTATTAGATCAAAAACATCTATACCTATTTGATTTAAGATATGAGCTATGTCTATTGGGACCCAATTTTCTCTTATCAAACCTTCATGATGTAAATAGAAATCCATAACTCTCATTGTTACTGATTTATTTGTTGCTTCATATCCAAGCCACTCACTTGAACCATGTATACACTCAATACTATGCCAACCTGATGTCATTGAATAATTACCATCAGCTATTTCAATATAATGACCAATTTTCCAGTAATCTCTCTCTTTGAATGTAAGTCTGAAAGGTAATTGATGATGATCAACAAATCCTTCCAATCCTCTTGCTGTACCAATACCGCAAGGTCCGTACCACATCATTTTAGGATGCCAATATTCTTTTTGGGGGTGATTTAGTAATTTATCTCTAATATATTCATGTGTTGAACCAGGATCTGTTTCTGGTTTAACATTTAAACTTCTCTGCATCGTAAGTGATTGATCCATTGAAAGTTTTGATAATTCTTGATCATGATTTTCAAATGTTGTTCCATCCCCTGTAATTGGACCAGGCCACACTCCCTCTACACCTAATGATTTTTTTATTGGCCAGAAGCCTGCCTGACGAATGAAATCTAATGTGTCAATTAGGATATGGGAGCGAATAATTTTTTGATCCTGAATTTCGTGAGCTTCACAAATTCTCAGATGAATTGTTTTATTATGGGAAGGCACATTTAACCATGAGTTTTTGAATGTACCAGTTAAATGAGAAACAATAGAAACAAAAATTTTATTTTGAAAACTTCCGCCAATTATTAAATTATCTCTTCTCTCTAAATCTGGAAAAGATTTTAAAAGAGGTGTCCATAATTTATCTTTTATTTCATCAATCCCCTTTATGTCATTTATTGGATGAAATGCTCGCACTTCTGCATTTTCATGATATGCATTTCTTAAATTTTGCTCTAAGTTTTGTAGATTTGATTCAGCAATATTTTTTAAAAATATCCTAATTTTTTTTTTATTCTCTAAGTTTCTTTTAGGTTCGATATTTATAATTTCAGCATCATCATTAGCTTGGATGCTGGTTTTAAAATTTTCGATTTTTGTCATATTTTATCAATTTAGTTACTCACATGTCGAGATAATATTGAATTGATTTATTCAATATTTTGAATATTATTCAATAAAAATGAATAAAATATAATTTTAAAGAAATGTCAACAGATTTAGAAACACGTGTAGCAAGATTTAATGAGTTAATACCAAGTAAAGTTCCATTTGTTGAGGGTAAGTTAAAAGGACATCAGGATAGATTGAATTACTCATTAGTGGGACCTGGGGTAAGTGAAGATTCTAAACAAAATGTAAAAATTGCCGAGGAACATGGGTTTAATATTGGGGCAGTAAGTGCTGCACCTATGAATGGTTCTGGGCTTCATAGTCATACAACAGCTGAGGTATTTATTATTTTTTCTGGTTCGTGGCGTTTTTATTGGGGATCAGATGGAAAAGAGGGTGAGGTTATTCTACATAAAGGAGATGTTGCTTCATTTCCTACTAATATGTTTAGAGGATTCCAAAATGTCAGTGATCAACAAGCATTAATGTTTGTAGTTTTAGGTGAAAATGATCCGGGAGTAATTACATGGACTCCTTCATTGTTAAAAAAAGCGAAAGAAACTGGAATGGTTCTTTTAAGTGATAACTCTCTTATTGATTTAGAAAAAAATCAAATACCTGTTGGTAAAAAAGCTATAGAGCCAATCACAGATAATGAATTAACACAATTTGATCATTATACTTCTGAAGAAATTGAAAAATTTGTAATTCGATATGCAGATCAAAAAAATTATTTTCTAGATGACGAACATTATAATTCAAATTCTATTTTAAATTATTTAGATGATTTTACTATTCATAATAAAGAGTTTAAACCATATATTAGTCATAAAACTGGATTTGGGCTTACTCTACTTGAAGGTAGTAATGCACATATTCATCCTTACACCTCATCAAAATCTGAAGTTTATTTATGTTTGGATGGAGAATGGGAAATTACATGTAATGATAAAAAAGTGTTAATTGGACCTAGAGATGCGTTCTCCTCTCCAAAAAACTCTACAAGAAGCCTTAAAAATATAAGTGGCGATAAAGGTAGCATTTATATAGTGCGCCAAAAAAATTAAAAGATGAAGGGTTTTGATCAAAAATTTAGAGATCTACCTGATTATATTTTAAAAATTACTTATCAGATTTGGGAAGACAAGGATGTTGAGTCAATAAGAGAATATTACGCAAAAGGAATTCCAGTTAGGTCCCCTGCTGGAGTTGTATATGGACCTGATGTAGTTGTAAAAGCAACTTATGCAACTTTAGAAGAATTCCCTGACCGTCAACTCTTAGGTGAAGATGTCATATGGATAGGTAATGAAAACGATGGGTATTTATCATCGCATCGAATTTTAACTAGAGCAACTCACTTGAAAGATGGAGTTTATGGAAAAGCAACAGGAGCAAAACTTATTTATAGAGTAATTGCAGATTGTGCATGCAAGGATAATCAAGTGTATGATGAATGGCTTGTTAGAGATCAGGGTGCAATTGTAAGACAACTTAATTTAGATCCAAAAAAATATGCAAAACAAATAATTGATAATCAAGGGGGTATTGAAAATTGTGCAGTTCCTTTTAACAAAAACACACCTTTGGATTTAAAATATTCACAATTAAATTTACCTGAAAAAAACTCAGGTTATGAATATGCAGAAGTTTTAAAATCTATATTTAATAAAGATATCAATATAGTTGATAAAAAATATGATAGGGCAATAAATCAAGAATTACCAGGAGGATTAAAAGCTTACGGAGTTGAAGAAGTAAAAACTTTTTGGACTTCTTTATTTTCATCATTTCCTGATGCAACATTTTCAGTTGATCATGTGAGTTATTTAGATGAACCAAATCAGTACAGAAAGGCAGCTATCAGATGGTCGCTTAATGGTGTTCATTCTGGTTCGGGATATTTTGGAGTGCCTAGTCAAGCAGAAGTTCATATTATGGCTATATCTCATGTTGAATTTGGACCACGAGGCATTAAAAATGAATGGATTTTATTTGATGAAACTGAAATTTGGAAACAAATTCTGATGAAAACAGGATAGCTAAAGATTGAACACGAAAATATTAACAACACATGTAGGAAGTTTACCTCGCTCTAAAACTTTATCAGAATTACTTTTTGCAAAAGATAAGGGAGATAGTTTTAGTGAAAATGAATTTGATAATGTTGTAAAAAAAAATGTAAGTGAGGTTGTCAAAAAACAACTTGATATAGGTATTGATTTTATCAGTGATGGTGAAATGAGTAAAATTAGTTATGCTACATATGTTAAAGATAGAATTAATGGTTTTTCTGGTGAAAGCGAAAGAAGAGCACCAGCTGATTTAGATGCATTTCCTGAATATAAAGATAAGATTGCTAAAAGTGGTGGAACTCCTACTTATACCCGACCGTGTTGTACTGGGGAACTCTCAATTAAAAATAATGATGATCTTTTAAAAGATATAAATAATTTATCTTCCGCTTTAAGTGCTAATAATCATACTAAGGGCTTTATGAATGCCGCTTCACCAGGAGTCATAAATGTTTTTTTACCTAATAAATTTTATAACAATGATGACGAGTATCTAAATAAGCTTAGTGTGATTATGTCAGAAGAATATCAACAAATTACTTCTAATAATTTATTCTTGCAAGTTGATTGTCCAGATTTAGCATTAGCAAGGCATATGAGTTTTAAAGAATTAGATGAAGAAAGTTTTTTGCTGCGGGCTGAAAAACAAATTGAAGCTCTTAATCATTCATTGGCATTAGTTTCACATGACAAAATTAGAATGCATATCTGCTGGGGAAATTATGAGGGACCTCATACTTTTGATATTGGTTTGGAAAAAATCTTACCAATTGTACTTAAGGCAAAAAGTAAATATTTATTAATTGAGTCTTCAAATCCAAGACATGCACATGAATGGAAAGTTTTTGAAAAGATTAAATTGCCACAAGATAAAGTCATTGTGCCTGGTGTTATTGACTCAACTTCAAATTTTGTTGAACACCCCGAAGTTGTTGCTGATCGGTTAAAACAATTTTCTAC
This sequence comes from Pseudomonadota bacterium, assembly GCA_027625355.1. Classification (GTDB taxonomy): domain Bacteria; phylum Pseudomonadota; class Alphaproteobacteria; order HIMB59; genus CACPNW01. Next base: position 10,381 of record JAQBWI010000002.1, on the reverse strand, counting down.
TTTTGTACCAAAGGAGCAAATTATGGCTGGTACAGATTGTGGTTTTAGTACTTTTGCTGGATTTGGAAAAGTTGATGAAAAAATTTGTTATGAGAAACTAGTTTCGTTAGTTAAGGGTACTCAAATAGCATCTAAAACGATTTGATTTAAGATAAAAAATTAGAAACAATTTTATTAAAAATTTTTGGCTTCTCTATCATTACAAAATGAGAAGAATTTTTAATTTCTGTATACATTGAATATTTTATTTTCTTATTTAATTCATCGTTCATAATATTTGAGGATAGTTTATCGTTTTTGCCACGAATAATAAGAGTTTTTGATACAATCTTATTTAGCTTTGTTAGTTGATTGGGTCTATTTACAATTAAATTAGTTTGATTTAAAAAAGTTTTATACCCCAATTGTTTAGCCATTGAGTAAACAGTATTTTGGTATGATGTATTTTTCAAATCTTTATCAGAAAAATAGGAACTATAGTTTTTTTGATAAAATAATTTTGCAAAGTTATTTTTATTTAAAGTTGTTAATGACTTTTCTAAAAGCAACTTTCTTTTTTGTGAAATATGTCTTGCATTAGTACCTATTAAAACTAATTTATCTAATATTTCAGGATACTCGATAGCTAATTTTATTGCAATAAATCCACCCATTGAAAAACCTATAACGGAAAATTTTTTTGTATTTTTGTTTATGATTTTTTGTACTGCATCATCTACTGTAGCAATGTTCCTAAGAGAAGAAATAGAAACACTATATTTTTTTTTTAGAATAGGTATTTGTGCATCCCAAATGGTTTTGTTACACATATATCCTGGAATCAAAATTATTTTAGACAATTTCTATCTTGTTGTCTTGCGATAAACAAATTTGCCTTGTATCACATAATTAATAGGCTCAAATTCAGGGTCTTTTAAATTGTCATCAATAATCTGAGTAATAAGTTTTGACATTTTTCGAATAGGTTGTCTTACTGTAGTTAAATTATAGGAGTGCCAATTTGCTGTTGATATATCATCATAACCAATAATTTCTATTTGCTTTGGGACGCTTAAGTTTGTGTGCTGCTTTATGCAATCCAGACATCCAAATGCCATTATATCATCAGCACAAAATACTGCTGTGATATCATTTTCCAAAAGTTTTTTTGTTGATTCAAAACCTCCTTCATATGTAAAATTTCCTTTTTCAGAAAATAATTTTATTCTTTTAGAATTTTTTATAGGATTTTTAAAACCTCTACATCTCTCGCTACTCACAAATGATCCTGTTGGGCCTTCTATAATTCCAATCTTAGTGTGTCCGTTATTAATGAAATGTTCAGCAGCCGCCTCCCCTCCGTATCTATGATCACAGGTTACAGAACTTAAAGTTGGTATTTTCCAATTTCTGTTAAAGGCAATGAGTTGAATCTGCTTATTTAAACAATTTTCAACGAAAGAATCTGTTGGCTTTGTAGCAGAAACTATAGCAATGAGTTTTTCTTTGAGATAAGGCTGTATCAAGTTGTCATCAAGCTCTTCACCATCATCTGTAGTGATTAGTAAGACCCTGTATCCTGAATGTCTTAGTGCCTCATGTAATTCTATTAAAACTTCAGGGTAATATCTGTTAGTAATATATGGCAATATTACTCCGACCAATCCTCCTTCATCTAAATTAGAAGTACTCGTAGAATAGGACTGAGGTTTGTAACCTAATTTTTTAGCAGCCTCGATAACTCTTAATTTTGTCCTGCTAGAAATACTGGCACCTTTTGTGAAACACCTTGAAACAGCAGATTGAGAAACTCCAGCTAATTTCGCTACTTCTTGAGAAGTTGCATTTTTTTTCATTTTTCCACCAATATTTTATTCAATATATTGAATAATTATTCATTTTATTGAATTCTTATGTAATATCAATTGTATATTTAAATAAATAGAGGAATTCATATGAAAAAATTATTTATATTATTTTCAGTTATTGCATCTTTTGCCTTAATTGGTTTTAGCTCTGCAAAAGCTTGTGAAAATAAAAACGATGTTCCATTAACTTCACTAAGTGCTGGATTTGACGCTTGGAAAGTTGTTACAAGTGCTATGGAAGAATGTGGTAATTTCACACCAACACTTGATCAAGATTACAAAGATAAAATTGTAGCAGCACTGGATAGTAATCCATCACAGTATGCTCTAGCAGGCGTATCTGCATCTACAAATGTTTCAGTTCTTGATGCTGGATTAACTAGACCGCTTGATGATTTGATTGCTAAGCATGGTGGTGCTTTACAAGACAACCAAAAAGTTACAATTAATGGACAGGTCATGGCAATTGCCATGATGACCAATGCTCAACATTTATTTTATAGAGAAGATATTCTCAATGATCTAGGTATTGATGTACCAACAACTTACGACGAAGTGATCAAAGCTGCTAAAATTATACAAAATGCTGGGGTAGTAGATTATCCTTTGGGAGGTACATTTGCAGCTGGTTGGAATTTAGGTGAAGAGTTTATAAACATGTATTTAGGTTATGCTGATACTTTCTTTGATGAAAATATGCCTGCTGTAAATAATGCAAATGGTTACGAAACACTTAAAATGTTGAAAAAGCTTACTGAGTATATGGATCCAGAATATTTGACTTCTGATTCAACGTACGTTCAACAACAATTCCAACAAGGTAAAATTGCAATGGCAAATTTATGGGCTTCTAGAGCAGGTGCAATGGATAACGCAGAAGAATCAAGCGTTGTCGGATTAGTTAAATTTGCATCAGCACCTACTACGATAAGAGGAGGAAAACCAGCTTCTACTCTTTGGTGGGATGGAGTTGTTATTGCAAAAAATATTTCTGATGAAGAAGCGGAAGCTGCATTTAAATTAGCTATGGTTGGTTTAGATCCTTCAAATTTAGGTGAAAGTCCTGAAGCTGCACCGTGGATTTCAAGTGCTTTTGACCCAGCACCTTCAAACATTGGAGCTGTTATGACTGCAAAAGGAGGAGCTGCTCCTTATCCTGCTTCAGCAAAAATGAGTACTTTGCATGGAGTTTTAGGTAATACGCTTCCTGACTATTTAACTGGTGCAGCAACAGCTAAAGCTACACTCGAAAAAATAGAGGCAGATTATATTACTGCTGCAACAGAAAAAGGTCTTTTATAAAAATTTAATTACCCTCTACTCTAAATTACAGTAGAGGGTAATTTTTGTATGAATAAAAAAACTTTTTTAATTTTTACGATGCCATCATTTATAATGATGGTTTTTTTTATTGCCATTCCATTATTTTTAGTCTTTTTTCAAAGTTTTCATTTCAAACAAGATATTTTAGAGATTGTAGAAAGAGAAAAGTGTGATCCGTTTGGATGCAAAACAGAAATTCTGAAAGTGCCTGTTCTAGATGAAAAAGGAAATAGGTCTAAAATTAATATATGGGTTGGTTGGGAAAATTATAAAAATATTTTAAAATTTGTAGATTTAAATTCGATAATCCAAAATAATGGTTATTCTTGGTCTGCAATACAATCAATTGATTTCTATAAAGCTTTAAGATTTACACTAACTTTTACATTTATAACATTACCTTTTGTTCTTATTTTTGGTTTGTGTTTAGCATTATGTGTAAACAACTTGGTAAATAGATTAAAAGGGCCTGTAATTTTTATAACATTATTACCCTTCATAATTACCCCTGTGATTGGTTCTTTATCAATTAAATGGTTATTTATTGGTGATGGTATTATAACTTCGTTTTTGGAATATATTTTAGAAAAAGATATTTCAGTTTTTGCCAAAGCTTGGTCAATTGAGCTTTTGGTTTTGTTTTATAAAATTTGGCACACAACTCCTTTTGCATTTGTAATATTTTACGCGGCTTTACAAACTGTTGATAAAGATAGAATAGAAGCAGCTTTTGTTGACGGCGCCAATCGATTTCAGAGATTAAGATACATAGTTATTCCTCACATTATGCCTCTCATTGTTTTTGTTACACTTATTCATTTGATGGATGCTTATAGAGTATTTGATGAAATAGTTGGGTTTAGTGCAGAGGGGTTTTTAAACTCACTTCAATGGATGACATATGATTTTTTAAGATTAGATGATTCAGGAAGTAGATATATTGGAAGGGCATCAGCAACATCAATGCTTACTATGATTGGAATTGTAATAATTTTAATTCCTGTTTTACGAAGAGTTTTCAAAGAACAGAAAGAGAAGAGGAATTAATGGAAAGCAAATTGTTTAATTTGTCGTTAACCTTAAAAGTGATAGTTGGTATTTCCATCATGTTATGGACTTTTATAGCACTTTTTCCTCTTTTGTGGGTCTTAATAATGTCGATTAAGTTACCAGTTGACTCTTTTGCTGCAAATCCCTTGAATGTAATTATTGGCCCTAATACATTAAAGCAGGTAGGTGGACTATCATTCATAAATTTAATGTTTTTGTGTTTATCAATTTATATTTATTTTAAATTTTTCAAAAGTCGTGAAAATTATTTTTTGAAAATTAATAATCTAACTAATAACAAGTTAATATCATTTTTATTATTGATCTTAATTTTCATCGCTTTATTTTTAGCACTTTTTTTATTTTTAAATACTCATATTGCAAATTTTCTAAATAATTTTTTTGAGTATGTCCCTTTTTTAAAAATACTTTCTAAACCTTTGATAGGCTTTACTACTAAGCATTTTATTGCTGTTTGGGCAGAAAATGAATTTTATAAACAATTTTTAAATACAGCTTTTGTTACCTTAGGTGTCGTGACAATTTCATTAACAGTAGGTACTCTCGCAGGCTACGCTTTATCAAGAAGTAATACTATGATAGCGTTTTGGTTGTTAGTTGCAGCATTAGTATTTAGAGCTCTTCCTCATTCAGTTTTAGTCACTGGTTATTTAGAATTGTTTATAGATTATGGCCTTTATGGAAAAAAAATAGCTGTGATTATTCTGTTGGTTGCAATTAACCAGCCTTTTACGATTTGGATGTTAAGATCATTTTTTATGAATATTCCTCAAGACCTAGATGACGCAGCTCAGATAGATGGATGTAATTCTTTTCAAGCCTTCTGGATGATAATTATGCCTTTAATGTGGCCCGGAGTTATTACTACAGGACTTTTTTCTTTTTTATTAGCTTATAATGATTACCTTGTATGTGCTCTGTTACTTGATGGTCAATCACAAACTATGGTACCTGCTATTATGCAATACTTTAATATGGAAACAACAATGACAGATTTAGTAGAGTCTATTGCTGCTGCCGCATCAATAACATTACCTTTATTTATTTTGGTTATGTTTTTTCAAAAACAAATAGTATCTGGATTAACCCAAGGATCTGTGAAAGGATGATATGACCTATAAATCATTATTATTTGGTTCAATTGGAACCATTATAGAAACATCAGAATTACAAAGAGAATCTTTCAATGAAGCTTTTAAAGAAGCTGGACTAGATTGGTATTGGGATCATGAAGATTATAGATTATTGCTTAAACAATCGGGTGGCACAAAAAGAATAGAGGATTTTGCAGAAAAAAATAACACAACAGTTGAAGCGCAAAAAATTAGAGAGAGAAAAACACACATTTTTAATAAAAAATTAATGACTGAAAAACTCATGCCAAGGGAAGGCGTTATTGATGTTATTGAATATGCAAAAAACAATCAAATAAAGTTAGGATTTGTAACATCTACAACAAAAGAAAATGTTAACTCGGTTTTTTTGGCATTAAAAAATTATTTTATCGAAGAGGATTTTGATTTTGTTGGTAATAATATGATGGTACAAAATCCTAAACCTCATTCTGATATTTACATCGAGGCAATTAAAAGACTCAACCTTGAACCTAATGAATGTATTGCGATTGAAGATTCAAGAGAAAGCGCCTTGTCTGCACATAATGCAAAAGTTTCATGTATTGCTTTTCCTGGATTATTTCATGAAGAAGATAATTTTGATTTTTGTTCTAAAATAATATTGAAATTAGACACTTCTATTTTTAATTAGTTGCAAAGTTATCAATAAATATTGATATAGAAGAAATGTATTTACAAAAATTTGAATTCAAAAACAAAACCGCCTTAGTAACGGGAGCAGGGAAGGGAATTGGAAAGGCTTCAGCTATTGCTCTTGCTGAAGCAGGAGCAGATCTGATTATTTTAAGTCGAACACTTAATGATTTAAATAAGGTTAAAAAGCATATCAATAAATTGAAAAGAAAATGTACTGTCTTTGAATGTGATGTTTCTAATGTTGAAGAAGTAAAGTCAGTTTTTAAAAAAATAAACTCGCTTGATATTTTAGTTAATAATGCTGGAACCAATCGACCAGAGCATTTTACTAAAATTAAAAAAGAAGATATGGATTATGTAGTAGATTTAAACATCAAGGCTGCTTTTCATGTTGCTCAAATGGCCGCAAAAGTGATGTTAAAATCAAAAAATAGAAAATTTATTGGTGGATCTATAATAAATATATCCTCTCAGCTTGGTAAGGTGGGAGCACCTAATCGAAGTGTCTATAATATGACTAAATTTGGTATTGAGGGTTTAACTCGAGGTATGGCATTAGACTTGGCTAAAAAAAATATAAGAGTAAATTCAATCTGCCCAACATTTGTTGAAACACCTTTAGTAAAAAATTTCTTTAAAGATAAAAAATTTAAACAAGCAATGTTAAATAATATTCCACTAGGGCGACTAGCAACAGATAGTGATATTGCTACTTCCGTTGTCTATTTAGCTTCTAATGCTTCATCTATGATGACTGGATCATCACTTGTTATAGATGGTGGCTGGACAGCAAAATAATGAATTCAGAAGAATTAAAAAAATATTTTGTTGATTATCAATTGACTCTTCAAACTTGCAATCAAGCCTCAATTAATAATTCTCTAAAAAAATATTTTTCTAACAATTCTTTAATTCATTTTTGTCATCCATTTGGCACCTTTAATGGATTAGATAATTTATTATCTAAGTGTTTATTGCCCTTAATTGAAAGTATCCCTGATCTAGAAAGAAGAGATATGATTGTTATGGCGGGAACAACACCTGAAGGAAAAGAGTGGATAGGTACCATGGGTAATTATATGGGTACTTTTCTTAAGCCTTTTTTAGATATCCCGCCAACTGGTAATTTAATTCATATGCGGTATCATGAGTTTTTTCAAATTGAAGATAATCAAATTACTGAAATGCAATCTATATGGGATTTACCAGAATTAATGATGCAAGCAAATTCTTGGCCCATGGTTCCTCAATTAGGTGCTTTTTTATGCACACCGTCTCCTATGACGGGTGATGGCTTAACAATTACTGGTGATGGAAAAAAAAATTTAGACCATGTAATTGATATGCTTCATGGTCTATCTAAACATCCAAGTAATCCCGATCCAAAAATTATGGAATTAGAAAAATACTGGCACCCTCAGGTTAATTGGTATGGACCAGCAGGAATAGGAACAGGAAGAGGCATAGCTGGTTTTAGGCATTGGCATCAAATTCCTTTTTTACGAGCTATGCCGGATCGTAAAGGAGGTTCCTCAAATGAAAAATTAGCTTTTGAAGGTATGGAAGATTTACAGACGCATTGGATTCATGAAGGAAATTATGTTTGTGAAACAGGCTGGCCTAATATGCGATTAACAATAACTAATGATGGATGGATGGGCATAGCGCCATCAAAACAACCTTTAGAGATGCGTAGTTTAGATTTTTGGAGAGTTGAAAATGGACTAATAAGAGAAAACTGGGTGTTAATTGATCTACTTGATATTTACAGGCAAATTAATGTTGATGTATTTGATAGAATTAAGGAATTTAACAAGGCAAAGAATATTGGTAAAATAAATTTAACTGACGGTCTTAATGTAATTAAATAATATTTTAATTAAACTTACTTAATTGATCTAATTTCTTCATTACAAAACCATCTTTAATTAATTCTTTATTTAAGTAATCAGCTATCTCTACAGCTGATACACCATCTCCATGAATACAAATAGTATCAATGTCACACAAAATTTTTTTACCAGAATAACAGTATATCGCTTTATGTTCTAACATACGCTTCACGTTATCTACTGCTTTTTGTGGCTCTGTTATCAAAGAGTTTTCTTTGTCTCTAGATAACAATAATCCGCTATCATCATAATTTCTGTCGGCAAAGATTTCTGCAGCAAATTTTAAGTTAAGTTTTTTGGCCGCTCTTTCCATTTCTGTTAAAGGAAGTCCCATATAAATCAGATTAGGATTACATTCTTTGATAGCGGAGCCAATTGTTAAAGATAGCTCGTAATTTTCACATGCCATATTATTTAAAGCTCCATGCGGTTTGATATGGGTCAATTCCATATCTGCTTGTTGAGCTAATTCATTCAAAATATTTATTTGATCAATTACCAGTTTTGTTACTTCTGTTTCACTTAGATATATTCTTTTTCGTCCAAAATTTTCTTTATCATCAAAACTAGGATGTGCACCAATGCTAATATTATTTATTTTTGCCAACTTTATAGTTTGACTCATTGTTTCATTATCACCAGCATGGAAACCACAAGCGATGTTTGCGGTATTAATTATTTGCATTAAAATTTCATCATTTTTTCCATCATAATGATGAGATTTCTCACCTAAATCACAGTTTAAATTTGCTTCCATACATTATAGTATATCACAATAATAATGATTAAAAATGTAAATCAAATAAGTGAACAAGCGTTTTTATTAGATTTTGGAGATGAGGTAACCAGAGAAATAAATCAAAATGTAATTAATACATTTAATTTTATTTCTAAAAAAATGCAAAAGAACAATCCGTTAGGATTAAAAAATTGTGTTCCCTCTTATAATAAACTGCTGATTCATTTTAATCCCTCAAAAAAAAACAAAGATGAACTTATAAATTTTTTAAATGGTATTGAGCGTTTGCAAACTGAGTCAAGTGTAAATATTGATGAAGTAGAAATACCAGTATGTTATGATGAAGAGTTTGCATTGGATATTAAAGATGTTTCAAAAAAAACTAAGATTAATGAAGATCTGATAATCAATTCACATTTATCAACCCAATTTTTTGTTTACATGATAGGTTTTATGCCCGGTCTTCCATTTATGGGAGATTTGGAAACTAATTTAAATGTTCCAAGATTAATGACTCCCCGTTTACAAGTTCCGTCTGGATCCGTGGGAATTGTAGATAAGTTTTGTGTCATATATCCAAATCAAAGTCCTGGTGGTTGGAATATTATAGGTCGAACACCAATAAAATTATTTGATAAAAATAAAATTAAAGCAACACTACTCAATCCTGGGTCAAAAGTAAAAATTTGCAAAATTTCAAAAAAAGAGTTTTTAGAAATACAAAAAATAAATGAGTAATTGTTATTTTTCAGTAGAAAGAGCAGGAATTTACACAACTTTTCAAGATTCTGGTTATGATTTTTTACAGCATTTTGGAGTTACTACTGGGGGAGTTGTAGATAACAATCTTTTCCGCACTGCAAATAAATTACTTGGTAATGATGATAATGAACCTGTTATTGAGTTTGCGTATCAAGGTCCAAAACTTAAATTAGAAAAAGGAAATGTGCAAATTGCTATCACAGGAGATGTTCATTTTATAATAAGTAAAAAATCTGAAAATTATACAGACACGTTAGGCAAGTGTTTTCAAACTTATCAATTACATGAAGGAGATATAATTGACATAATAGCTACAAAGTCATCCATTTATGGATATTTTGGTCTTCTTGGTGGTTTTAAATTAAATAAATATAATAGTTCTGGATCAACTTTAGTAAGATCTAAAATTGGGCCAAATGATGGTAGAAAAATTCAAGAAAATCAATTGATAGAATTTAATAAAGAATCTCAGAATGAAAAATTAAAACAAATATCTTTTCCAACAACTGATAAAAGTAATGTTATAAGAGTCATTGAAGGACCTCAGGAAAATTTTTTTTCATTAGAAACAATAAATCAGTTTTATAATTCGCCTTTTACAATTTCCAAAAGTGCTGACAGAATGGGTATTCGGTTAGATGGTAATCAAATTATTTCTAAGCAAAGTCGAAACATACCTTCTGAAGGCATTATTAAAGGATCAGTTCAAGTTCCAGGTGATGGAAATCCCATAGTACTAATGGTTGATCATCCAACAATTGGGGGGTATCCAAAAATTGCTACTGTAATTTTAAATGATCTTGTTAAATTAGCACAATTATCTTTTGGAAAAGAAGTAAGTTTTGAAAAAGTATCAATTGAGACTGCTGAAAATTTATATTATGAAAATAAAAATAACCTCGATGAAATTTTTAAATCGATTAAAAATTATAATAATTAATATTTACTGTATACTCTTGTGGAATGTCAAATAAT
>JAQBWI010000068.1 GCA_027625355.1 Pseudomonadota bacterium | reverse complement strand
CAATAAACCTTGAGTTTCCTAGAGCTTCTTTTTGATTAGTTGATTTATTTTTTTTATTCCATCCATGACTGACGATTAAAGGATCTAAATGATTTTTAAACTTACTTGAAGACCACATAAAGGCAGAGCCTTTTGGAGACATCATCCATTTGTGACAATTACCAGAGTAAAAATCTGCGTTTAAATTTTTTAAATTTAAATCAATATGTCCAGGAGCATGCGCTCCATCAATTATTGAGATGATATTTTTTTCTCTAGCAATTTTTATTAATTTTTTAATGGGAAAAAGAAGTGCAGTCGGAGATGTGATATGACTTAAAAAAAGTATCTTCGTCTTTGAATTAAATTTACTAACAAAATCTTTTATAAATTGTTCTTCTGACGATATAGGCAATGATACTTTTGCAATTTTAATTTTAATTTTAAATTTTGTTTCCATAAATTGCCAAGTTTTCTCTAATGCGCCGTACTCGTGATTAGACATTAAAATTTCATCACCTTTTTGAAAATGTAAAGATTTTATAATGGCATTTAATCCTGTTGTAGCATTAACGACAGGAACAAGATTATTGATATTGCAATTCAAGTTTTTTGATAGAGCCTTTCTTACGTTTGTCATATTGGGACCAAAGTCTCTATATTGATCTAAAAATTTAACTGGTTGAGTTTCTAATTTTTTTTGCCACGATTGATATTCACTAAATATTTCTTTTGGACATGCTCCAAATGAGCCATGATTTAAAAAAGTTACTTTGCTATCTAATAAAAATTGATTTTTTATATTCACTAACTTTTACCTTTTAATGTAGGATCAAGTGCATCACGCAATCCATCGCCAAATAAAGTTGTAACTAATACCGTTATAGCTAAGGCAAGTGTAGGGAATAGAGCCATGTGCCAATAAAAAAACATAAAGCTAATACCAATATTTATCATTTGGCCCCAACTAGGTAATGGTGGTTGAATACCAACGCCTAAGAAACTTAAACCAGCTTCCAACATCATCGCTAAAGGTATGGCTTGTACAAATCCAACTATAATGGGCGATATAGAATTAGGTATAAGGTGCACAAATATTACATACATAGGTGAAGCACCCAAAGCCAAGCTTGATCGAATAAATTCTTTTTCTTTAAAGGCCATGACTTGGGCCCGAACAAGAAGACAAACTTGAACCCATCCAAAAATACCGGCAATAAAAATAATACTAAAGAAACCACCATCAACTAAAGCGGCTAAAAGTAAAGCTGCGATAAGTGGGGGAACTACAGAGAAAACCTCTATAATTCTCATTATTACCCAATCAACTTTACCTCCGTAGAATCCAGATAAAGCACCTAGAGGTAAGCCAATAAAAACACTGCATATTGCGGCAGCAAAACCTATTGTTAGTGAAACTCTAGCTCCATAGACAATTCTTGAAAAAAGATCTCTTCCTAAATCATCAACTCCAAACCAATGCGTTTGGCTTGGAAAGGCTAAGCTAGTCATTAAAAATTTCTGCTCCTCATAACTAGTCTTAGTTATTAAAGGGGCAAAAATAGCCATCAACACAATTAGAGATAATAATACACCTGATACTAATGCAGCTCTGTTTGACATGAGTCGCATGATTGCATAAAAAAATGGACTTCTAATTTTATATTGATTTTCCATATTACTGTTTTTTCTTATTACCTAGTCTTATACGTGGATTTAATAATGCATAAATTAAATCAGCTATAAAATATGCGAAACAAAACATTACCGTTATCATTAAGAGCAAGGACATCTCTAATGGATAATCTTTATTTTCAATACTTGATACAAAATAAGCTCCAAGCCCGGGCACTCTAAACATAGCTTCAACAAATATACTGCCCGTTGCTGTTCCAATAAACATTGGAAGAAAAACTGTTACTAGAGGAATGGCGGAGTTTTTAATTACATGGCGAAATAATATTTTTCTTTCACTTAATCCTTTAGCTCTTAAAACTGTTACAAAAGGTTTATTTAAAGTGTCGAGAATAGCTGATCTAGTATATCTTGCATAGGTTGCCATTGGAATTGCAGCGTACGCAGTAATTGGCAATATCCATTTCTTGGGCTCACCCCAACCAGAGGCTGGAAGCCATTCTAACCAAACGGAAAATACTAATATTAATAACATACTAATTACAAATACAGGAACAGTGAGTCCGAGTGTTGAAATGGCTGATGTAAAATAATCAATAAAACTATTTCTTTTAATTGCTGCAATTAAACCTAAAGCAATTCCTATAGGGGCACCGATTAAAACACCAGAGCCACCCAAAATTAAACTTGGTATCCAAGCTCTTCCAATAAGTTCAAGGACTGTCTCTCCTGGACTTTGATACGGAATTCCAAAATCTAATTGTAACACTCCCCACATGTACTTAAAATATTGCACGTACAATGGTTGATCTAAACCATATTGTTTTAAAATTTTAGCTTTAGCAGAGTCTGATAAGGGCATATCAACTGGATCAAACGGTCCGCCAGGGATAGCGTGCATTAAAATAAAAACTAAAATTGAAATAAAAAAGAAAGTAAAAACAATCGATAATATTCTATTTATTATATATCTACTCATTTATACAACCTGTGCCTCAACAAAATGATTATTGTCAATTTCAACAAACCCTATTTTTGAATCATTTTTAGAAACAAAATTAACATCATTATGACTATATTTTGGAATATTTGATTGAATATAAGAATCATCAATAAATGTTCTTCGTTTTCTTAACGACGGATCAAGCTTAGGAATAGCCTCTAATAGTGATTTTGTATATGGATGAATAGGATTTGCAAATATCTTTTCAGTAGGTGCTTCTTCAACAACTCTGCCTCTATACATCACTGTTATTTTATCAGCTAAGCTTCTTAAAACATTCAATTCATGACTTATAAATAAAATTGATAGACCCATTTCATCTTGTAAGTCTTGTAGAAGATTAATAACTTGTGCTTTAACACATACATCTAAAGCAGATGTTGGTTCATCGGCTACTAGAATACTGGGTTTTAGAGCAAGGGCTCTAGCAATTGATACACGTTGTCTTTCACCGCCAGATAACTCGTGAGGATATCTATTTGTATAAGTTTTATTTAAACCAACTTTTTGAAGTAAATCTATCGCTATCTCATTTCTTTCATTTGTAGAATACATTTTATGAATAATAAAAGGTTCAATAATTATTTTTGAAATAGTCATCATAGGATCTAGAGAAGAGTAGCTATCTTGAAAAACAATTTGCATTTCTTTTCTATATTTTTTTAATTCTTGTAATTTTAGATCTGTAATATTGTTATTATTAACAAAAATCTCTCCTTCCGTTATATCGAGTAACTTCATTGCCATTAAGGCACAGGTAGATTTTCCAGATCCTGACTCGCCAACCAAACCTAAAACTTTTCTAGCTTCAAGTGAGAATGAAACATTGTCTACAGCGACAAACGTATCATCATTCTTTGATAAAAAATTAGTAATATTTTTTGTTTCAGAATAAATTTTAGAAACATTTTTTAATTCTAGTACTTTTTGCATTTATGTTCCTGCATACCAAAGATCTCTATCTTCTTTTGATATTTCTTTAAGCCTTTTTTTGCCTGGCTCTTTTCCAGGGATGCTATCAATAAGAGCTTTTGTGTAAGGATGTTTAGGCTTATTAAAGATATCAAAAACACTTGAGTTTTCCATGATCTTTCCGCTATACATTACCAATACTCTATCTACTGTTTCAGCAATTACCCCTAGGTCATGTGTTATCATAACAAAGCTCATATTTGTTTCTTGTTGAATATCAGTCAGTAATTGCAGTATTTGTGCCTGAACAGTCACATCAAGAGCAGTTGTTGGTTCATCAGCAATTAATAATTTTGGTTCACACGATAAAGCCATTGCAATCATGGCTCTTTGCAGCATACCTCCTGATAATTGGTGGGGGTAATAATTAAGAACTTTATTTGCGTTTTGTATCTCTACTCTTTCAAGTAAATGTTCAGCTTGTTTTAAAGCTTCTTTGTTATTTATATTTTTATGCGTTACGATTGTTTCTGCTATTTGATATCCAATTGTATGCAATGGATCAAAAGAGGTCATTGAGTCTTGAAATACCATCGCAGCAATTTTGCCTCTAATTTTTTTAATATTTTCTTTTGATTTATCTAAAACGTTAATGCCATCAATTTCTATGAGATCGGCTTCAACAATAGATGTAGGAGAATTCATTAAACCCATCACTGTCATAAAAGTAACTGATTTGCCTGAGCCAGACTCACCAACTATTCCTAGACTTTCTCCTTGATTAATTTCAAAAGAAATACCTCTAACGGCATAAACAATATTATCATATTGTTTAAAACTAATTGTTAAATTTTTTACTTTGACAAGACTCATTTTAAAAAGGAAATTATGCCCCATATTGATGGGGCATAAAACATAAATAAATTTATTTAGTTATATGTGTAAAGAAGTAGTGACTTCTTTGATTAAGAGGTGCAAACCCAAGACTATTATTTTTAGGTCCATCTCCCTTAATTGATTCTTTGATAAGAGATGTAGTTATAGGATGCATTAATGGAATAATTGATACATTATTGATCAATTCCATTTCAGCTGACTCATACAACTTCAATCTTACATCATAATCAGGATGAGCATCTGCTTCAGCTACAAGTTTATTATAAGAATCTAAATTATGGCTGTGTCTTCCGCCATTATAAAATATTCCATAGAAGTTACTTGGATCTAAATAATCATACTCATACGGTGATAAAAATAGATTATTTTTATTGTTTGTTAAAGCATCATACCACTCGCCAATTGACATAACTTTTATCTTCATATCAATGCCTAAATGCTCTTTATATTCAGCTTGAAGATATTGTAACATTGGTGCAGTGATAGCTCCGTTGTAACCACCTTGATCGCGATACCAGATTTCAATTTCTGGAAAGCCATCGCCGTTAGGATAACCTGCTTTAGCTAAATGTTCTTTAGCTTTAGCTGGATCAAATACTGCGTATTTAGTAATGTCTTCATTGTATCCAGGAAATCCTGGAGCTAATAATGACTTACCTGGAATTGCCAGATCTTTTAAGACAGTGTTTGTCATTTCATCTCTATCAACAGCATACCATAACGCTTTTCTTACATCTACGTTATCAAAAGGTGCAGATGTTAAATCAAATGAAATATAAGAAACAGCAAATATTGCGTTTGTTCTTAAGTCATTTGGAAATTTACTTTGAGCGTAAGGTATTTGACCTACGTTTAAAGTTGTCATATCTGCATCACCGGCCATATAAGCAGGAAAACCTACTTCAGGCGCACCAATTGTTGGATCAATAATTACCTTATCAATCTTTGCTGGCCATGGACCATTGTATGTAGGATTTTTTACAAATGTTTGTTTGTTAGTTGATTTTTCCCAACTCTCCATAATGAAAGCATAAGAAGATGGAAGAGTATCAACATTTGCAGCATACTCATCACCATGTTTTTTCCATGCGTGTTCAGCAACAGGGAACCATAATGAAAAAACACCTGGTAAATATGGCTTAACAGATTCAGTAGTAACTTCAATTGTTAAATCATCTACTGCTCTTATACCTAATTCACTTACATCTTTAGATCCATCGGATACAGCATTCCAGTTTTTGATACCTGCAGCAAAACTATAATACCAACCAAAATCAAATCCTGTAGTGACTGCTCTTGTTAACGCAAAAATATAATCACTCGCTTTAAGAGCTGGTCCATCACTCCATACTAAACCATCTCTTAATTTAAAAGTCCAAGTTAACCCATCATCTGATTGAGACCAGGACTCTGCTCCCATTGCAACTAAATTATAATCTTTATCAAAAGTTGTTAATGGTAATGATAATAGCTCAGGCATACCTGCTCTATTGTAAACAGTTTTCATCCAATCTGCATATGTACCTGTAGTAGAGTCCCCAACTCCATAAAAAGTCTCAGAATATGATATATTCGAGAAAGATACTACTAAGGCAGTTATGAGAATAGAAATTTTTTTATGAATTTTCATTATTTCTCCCTTAAATTAAATTAATCTTAGATAATAATATATGATATTAATAGTCAACACTCAAA
>JAQBWI010000067.1 GCA_027625355.1 Pseudomonadota bacterium | reverse complement strand
CTCAATAAATTATTTGTGAATATCCAAGCGATAAGCTTGAGGCGGATCTACAAAATTATACACCCCTAAACTTTTGATAATAGTTTTGATTTTTTCTTTACTAAAATAATCTTCATCTTTTACACATATCCAGCCTATAATTAATCCTTTGTAATATCCGCTTACAAAAGGTTGCAGACCGCCCGCATAAAATAAACAAGTAAGATTGTCGTCGTATTTGAATTGTTGATAGCGAACTATTTCTTTGTGGCCTTTAGTCCCCTTTTTTTTAGTGATTATTTCAATTAACTCTGATTGAAATTTTCTATCTTCTTTTTCTGGATTGTATAATGAACAATAATTGTTCAAAATCTGATTGGGTAATTCATCTTGAACATCATGAACTAGTTTTTTTAATTTTTCTCCAAGAAATCCTGATGCGTCAGTTGCCCATTCATAATCATAGACTCTTACAAATGATACTAAACCACAAATCTCTTTTGTATCCCAAAATAAAACCTCTCCATCAATACCTGCACCAACATTTCCATGCCCTTTAAAACCTTGTGGTTCTATTGAATTTAAAATTGGATCATAAACTGAAACATTCAATTCATCAGGAGGTGTTTTACTCCATCCATCATGTCCAATTACTGTTGGTCCGTGACTTAGTAATTTAGAACTAAATAATAAAACCATTATAAAAACAATTTTTTTCATCAAGATTACCCTACCACTAACCAAGAAGATTGTTTAGTTCTAATCAGTGTAAAACCATCTAGAATATGTTAAAATAATTAAATGGTGGTACCATGGTGGTACCATGAACATTAATGGTTCAATCGTACTAGAAAAAAGTATTGAAAAACAAGCAGTGCCCGTAGCTCAGTAGGATAGAGCACCAGATTCCTAATCTGGGGGTCGCATGTTCGAATCATGCCGGGCACGCCAAACTATTTTTTTGTAAAAGACGTTACACATTCCACGTGATGTGTCATGGGAAATAAATCCAAACCAACAACATTAGTTAATTCATATTTATTGTTTAACAAAATCTTTGTGTCCCTTGCCAGTGTTGATGGATTACAAGATACATAAACTATTGTATGTGGTTTTTTCTCAATCATCTGATTAATTACTTGTTTACTAATCCCGTTTCTAGGAGGGTCCAATATTATAGTATCTATTTTTTTTATACTTCCTAATTTTTGTTCAACTGTTCCATGATGAATAAATATATTTTTTAAATCAGCAAACATTTCATTAGCATCATCTATACATGTTCTATTTGTTTCTATTAAATGAACTTCACCATTTTCTCCTATAATTTTAGATATTGGTAATGTAAATAATCCCACACCTCCATACAAGTCACATACTCTTTCACCTTTTTTTATATTAGCAAACTTTAAAACTTGTTCTAATATAATACCTGGAGCACTTTTATGACTTTGCCAAAAACTTTGTGGTGAAATGTTAAATTTATTATCCCCAACTACTTCCTTTAATTTATCGGAACCAGATATTTTTCCCCCTAAGTGACTGATGGTAATATCATTTTCACTAGAGCAAGATATCTTTATATTGTCATTATTTTTCCAATGTTTACTAAAAACATCTAATTTATTTATTTCTTTTAGAGATATTAAACATTCATCAATTTCAATAATTTTATTGCTTTTATGACTGCGTAATCCTAATTTTTTATTTTCAGAAATACCCAGGTTTAATCTTGATCTCCAATTTAGTCCACTGTTTGAGTCTGCACTAATTAAATCCGGATTTATGTCTATTTTTGCTATTCTCTTAAACTGATCTTGTATTACGATTTTTTTAAAATTTAATTGAGTTTTTATATCTATATGCTGAAAATCACACCCACCACAACCCTCTGGATGAGCATATTTGCAAGGTGCGTTAACTCTGTCTTTTGATTTTTTTAGTATCTCAACTGCATCACCAAAAGCAAATTTAGAATTAACCGCAGTAATTTTAACATTAGCTCTTTCGCCTGTAATGCTATGTCGTACAAATATTATTTGATCGTTATGTCTTGCAATAAAATGTCCACCATTAGCTATAGTACCTATATCTAATGAAATAATATCACCTACAGTTAAACTCAACTTATTAACTTTCTAATAAATAAAAAAATTATTTCTTTTTCTTTTCTTTTTTTGCTGCTTTTTTTTCTTTAATACTTTTTTTTGGCTTACCTTTTGTATCTTTTTTCTTATCCATTCCTTTAGCCATAATTAATTCTCCTTGTTAAATTTATTCATCATTATTTATACATTCTAATAAAAAAGAATATGAATTAATTGATATTTTTTGCTATTTTTCATTTTAATGTTATCTATAAGATTATTAAATTATTATTATATGTGCGGTATTGTAGGATTATATTTTAAAAAGAAAAAGCTTCATAGCCAACTTGGCAAATATTTGAGCGGGATGTTGGATAATATGTCTTCTAGAGGTCCTGACTCAGCTGGATTTGCTGTTTATAACAATGTTTCAAAAATGTATTATAAGTATTCTTTATGTATTGCGGATAAATTTTTAGCAAATAAATTTGAATTGGAAGCTAAAAAAAAATTTAATGATGTTAAAATTAAAAACTTATCAGATCATTATGTTTTAGAAACATTGTCAACGCCAAAGACAGTCATTCCATTTTTAAAAAAAAATTATGAAACCATTTTAATTGTTGGATACGGTAAAAGTATTGAAATT
Organism: Pseudomonadota bacterium; assembly: GCA_027625355.1. GTDB lineage: Bacteria > Pseudomonadota > Alphaproteobacteria > HIMB59 > CACPNW01. Next base: position 3,454 of record JAQBWI010000067.1, on the reverse strand, counting down.
TTCAAGCAAGTAGGAAATCCTAAGGACATAGTTAAAAAATTTAAATTAGAAGATTTTTCTGGCTCTCATGGAATTGGACATACCAGAATGGCTACCGAGAGTGCTATTACAATAGATGGTTCCCATCCTTACTCTACAGGAGAAGATGAATGTTTAGTTCATAATGGATCTTTATCTAATCATAATAATTTACGAAGACAGTTAGTTAAACAAGGTAAATCGTTTGACTCCTTAAATGATACTGAAGTTGCTGCTGGTTACATAAGTAATAATTTATCAAAGAATAAATCCCTAGATAAAACTCTAAAAAATTGCCTTAAAGACCTTGATGGGTTTTATACTTTCATAGCAGGTACGAATAAAGGTTTCGCAGTTTTAAGAGATGAAATAGCATGTAAGCCTGCTGTAATTGCTGAAAATAGTGATTATGTTGCTGTTGCTTCAGAGTTTCAAGCAATGGCGCATTTGCCAAATGTTAATAACGCTAAAATTTATGAACCTGAACCTGGAGTTATTTATACATGGGGAAAATAGAAATATTAGATTTTAAAAAAAATAACTTGAGAAAGATAAATAGCTCTCTTCAAAATATTAATCATAAGAACAATAAAAGAGATTTTGTTATTAAAAATCCAGCAGGGGAGCATGCAATATGTGCAGGTCTTAAAGAAGAAATGTCTGTAACTATTAAAGGTCATGTAGGTTACTATTGTGGTGGGATGAATCAGAAAGCAAATATTTACATCGAAGGTAATGCAGGTACTGGACTTGGTGAAAACATGATGTCAGGTACTATTCACGTCAAAGGAAACGCATCTCAATCTGCAGGAGCTACTGCTCATGGAGGAACAATTATCATAGATGGAGATGCAAGTTCAAGATGTGGTATTTCTATGAAGGGGGTTGATATTATCGTTAAAGGTTCAGTTGGGCATATGTCTGCCTTTATGGCTCAAGCAGGAACATTAATGATATGTGGTGACGCAGGAGATGCATTAGGAGATAGCATTTATGAAACTGTTATTTATTTGGCTGGTAACACTAAAAGTTTAGGTGTTGATTGTATTGAAAAGAAAGTAACTAAATATGATCTTAAAAAAATTGAAAATTTAATAAAAATAGGAAATGTTAAAAAACTAAAACCTCATAATTTTAAAAAATTTGGTTCTGCTAGAAAATTATATAATTTTAACATAGATAACGTATCTGATTATTAAAATGCCAAGTAAAAAACCTAAACAATATACATCGCCTCGTAAATCATGGACATTTGATGATTATACCACTTCTGAAATTAGAAGAGCGGCTGAAACAGGTATCTATGATATTAGAGGAGGAGGGTCAAAAAGAAAACTCCCACATTTTGATGATTTGCTTTTTTTAGGAGCGTCTATGTCTCGATATCCTCTTGAGGGATATAGAGAAAAATGTTTGACTAATGTAACTCTTGGAACAAGATTTGCAAAAAAACCTTTACAACTTGATATCCCTATAACGATCGCAGGCATGAGTTTTGGTGCTTTATCAGGTCCTGCCAAAGAAGCTTTAGGAAGAGGTGCCTCTATAGCTGGAACTTCTACAACAACAGGTGACGGTGGGATGACTAAAGAAGAAAGAGGTCAATCAAAAAATCTAGTATATCAACTCCTTCCTTCTCGGTATGGTATGAACCCTGATGATTTACGAAAAGCAGATGCTATTGAGGTAGTTATTGGACAAGGAGCTAAACCTGGTGGTGGTGGAATGCTTTTAGGGCAAAAAATTAGTGATAGAGTAGCGGAGATGAGAGATCTCCCAAAAGGTATAGATCAACGGTCTGCGTGTAGACATCCTGATTGGACTGGTCCAGATGATTTAGCCATTAAAATTACTGAGCTTAGAGAGATTACAGAATGGAAAGTTCCCATATTTGTTAAAATTGCAGGTGCTAGACCGTTCTATGATACTGCTTTAGCTGTAAAGGCTGGAGCAGATGTTGTAGTTTTAGATGGAATGCAAGGTGGTACAGCTGCAACACAAGAAGTTTTTATAGAAAATGTTGGTCAACCAACGTTAGCTTGTATTAGGCCTGCGGTAGATGCTCTTCAAGAATTAGATATGCACCGTAAAGTTCAATTAATTATATCTGGTGGTATCAGAAATGGAGCTGATGTTTCTAAAGCTTTAGCTTTAGGGGCTGATGCAGTTTCTATCGGTTCAGCCGCTATGATAGCAATTGGAGATAATGATCCAAAATGGGAAAAAGAATATAATAAATTAGGAACAACTTCAGGTGCTTACGATGATTGGCATGAAGGAAATGACCCAGCAGGAATTTCAACACAAGATCCCAAATTAATGAAAAGATTAGATCCAATTAAGGCTGGTAAAAAATTATCAAACTATCTTAAAGTAATGACTCTAGAAGCTCAAACAATTGCAAGAGCATGTGGTAAAAATAATTTACATAATTTAGAACCAGAAGACTTGTGTGCTTTGACTGTTGAGGCAGCAGCTATGGCTAGAGTCCCATTAGCTGGTACTAGTTGGATACCTGGTATATCAGAAAAATAAAATGCAAAAATCTAATATAATTACTGTGGGTTACTGGTCCACAAAAGGTTTAGGGTCTGTTTGTAGGATGGTTGTTTTGTACTCAGGTTATTCATTAAAAGCAAAAAACTATAGACTTCTTCCAATTATGAAAGATGATAGTTTTACTTATGATGGAAGTGAGTGGCATGAAGAGGATAAAATTAATTTAAAAAAAAGAAACAGTTTAATTAATTTACCATATATCGAGTTAACTAATTCAGATGGAACTGAATTATTAATATCACAATCTAATGCTTGTCTATCTTTTCTTGGAAGAAAATTTAATATGTTTGGGAAAAATGAAGTTGATGTAAGTCAATGCGAACAACTATTATTGGAGACTAATGATTTGCGAAACGTTATAACTTCTTTTGCTTATACTCATTTTAAGAATAAAGATTTGGAAAATGAAGCAGCGAAAGATGTTTTTACTAGAGCTTTTCAAAATAACAATGTTGGTAAAATTCAGAAGTTTGAAAATTGGATGAAAGATAATCAGAACAATGAAAATTATTTTTTAATCAATAATGAAATAACTATACCAGATTTTAACCTTTTTGATATTCTAGATTTTTATGTAGAATTTTTAAAATATTATAATTTTGTTAACGATAAAAATATAAAAAATATTTTTAATGAATTAGGCTATCCCAATATTTCTAAATTTTATAATAATTTTATTCAACTACCAAAAATGGAAAAATACTTAAATTCAATTTTTTATAAACTCACTTATACTAATAAGTCAGCAAGATTTGGATCTGGGACACAGGGAGATACCTGGGATCATCATAGACAAATAGACGAAACTCCAAAAGAAATTATCATAAATTAATTTTATATGCTTAAATATCATATGTCGTTGCTTATAAATGGCATA
>JAQBWI010000066.1 GCA_027625355.1 Pseudomonadota bacterium | reverse complement strand
CTTGTATTTCATTTTCAAGATTTTCATCTTTAACTTTAGTATGAATAAGCTTAGACTCAAATAAAAGTTTATTATTAAATTTTTCCTCTAAACCTCTTGCATTTACTACAAGCAGATAAGCGTCATCAGAAATTGTTTCTTTGAAATTTTGTTGTTTTAGTAGATAAAAATAAAAATTTAATTGCCTTTGATACCCTGATTTAAAATCTCCATCCCAATAATTTTCTTGGCTTACTTCTTTTTCATTAGCCTGTGATTTATAATCCACTAGGATTAAAGAATTTTTTTTTGTATCTAACCAAATATCATCAACAGAGCCATATAAAACAAAATTTGTTTTTTTAAATCTAGCTTGAAGTCCATGGAAATTTGATCTCCAGGCTTCCATTTTTTCATAGGGTATTTTGGTGTCTGATCGAATTATGGGATCACCATAAATATTTACTGCTGTGTCTTCATTTTTATATGGAACTATATAATCAAGTTTTTTTTCAATTAAAATTGGATGTGTTTTTTGATCTTTTCTTAACCGATCAAATTCTTTTTTTAATAACTTGTCAGTAGTACTATTCATAGTAAATTGAGGAGTGCCTGGTGCTATAAAACCTCTTTTTCTAATTAAATAAAAACACCTTTGGCATTTTTTAAAGTCATCAAAAGCTGATCGACTTAGCCAAATATCATCTGGATTTCCATATTTAGAAAATGTTATTTCGTCTTTAATTCCAAGAGCAATATTTTCCTGACCTTTTCTTTTACCTCTTTTGTGAATTTTGTATTGTTCTAGATCAATCATTTTTTCTCAATTCATAAATTTGTTCATTTAAGACTTTGATTTCAATTTCATTTTTTTTATATTCATGTCTTATTCTTAGATATCTAATAAGTTTAAGCAAATTGTACGGTAAAAAATAAAAATTTAAAATAAGTTTCAAAAAAGGCCTTGTTTTATAGTATTCCTCGTCAGCCTTTTTAGTAATTTCCCTATTTGCTAAATAGAGATCAATTGAATGCTTCCAATCTCTACAATACGTTAATCGGTCTTTAAGTTTATTTTTAAAATAATTTGTCATTTTTTATACCTCGCGATTTGTCTATAGCACTGTGGTTTTACTGATGATTTACCGATTATTTTGATTTCATCATTTTTATAATAGTAAATCCAATAGTAGTGCTGGTTATTCTCTTCATCGATTACTTCTTCAATTCTAATTTCAGTAATTTTATCCATTAGTGATAAGTCCTATCTTTTTTAATTAAACGGTAATACATAAGACAAAAAGCTAGTCTTGATTTACGCATAAAACTATCCCATTCATCACTAGAATTAGTGTTGTACCAAGGGAGTTCTGTTTTTTTTACATGGAAAATTTCAGTAAAAACTTTATCAATAGACTGTAAAAATCTATTGATGTCTGTTTCACCATTAATGGCTAGCAAATTAATTAATTTTTGATGATCAGATAGTTTTTCTATCTTATTTTCTTTCTTTGATTTCATATTTACCTTCCTGAACGTAAAGCTCATAAAAGATAAATAGATCTAGTTTGCTGACTATATTCATTTTTCCCATATAAAAACTTACGTTCTTATTTATTTATTTTAGGTAAAATGATTTATTGAACCGTACAGTTATTCCTAAACGATTTTCAGTAACAGACAATTTTTAAAAGCTGGCACTGTCGAGTAGGTGGGCATTGTAACTGAAGGCTGGAAATTAACATTTTAGTCAGCAAGGACAATGTTAATATCTAGCCTTCATAGAACTAATAAACCTTACCTAATATGATTATATATCATTCAAACAATCAAAGCAAATATTTATAAATTTATTTTTATAAAATAAACCTTTAAGATCATATAATTGAAAATATTTTTTTTTATAATCTTGTTTTTTCTAAACAGTATTTCTTCGCTTTTTGCAATGACCGATGAATATGAAAAAACCTTATATCGAGGCTGCTACCCTCAATCCAAACAATACTTAGGAGCTGAAAAAGCTAACGAATACTGTACCTGCATGGTTAAAACGTTAAGTAACAAATATAGCAATGAAGATTTGGATAATATTTCTAAGTTACCTGAGGCGGAACAAATTAAAGTTTATGATGAGGTGTCAAATTTTTGTGCCATTACTCTAGAAATTAGTGAGGATAAAGAAGATAAAGGTAATGATTTAGATAAATCAGAGAATAATTAATAATATTTCAATTTGAATTTAATTGGATAAGTTCGATATTCATCTTCACAAGCTTCAACAAACCACTCATATTCAATCTGCTGCTTCATTTTCTCTTTAAGATTAAGATCTAGGAATTGAGAATAGGTATCCCCAAATTCAAGAACATATCTTTCATCTGCACATCTTTCAAAAACTTTAGAAGTCACTTCATTTATGTCTTCTTTATAAAGAGTATTTTTTAAATCAAATGCTATAGGTTTTGTTTGGGCTTGCTTTTCACAATCTTCATAAAACCACTCATATACTTGATTACTTTTTATCTTATCCATGATGGATAGGGATAAATAATCATCAATTTCAGTTTCAAAATGCGCAAAGAAGTAATCATCAACTTTAGTTTTAAAGTTGGATATTAATAATTCATCTGCACAAGACTCATATTTTTTAATTTCATCTAAATTTTGTGAATAACTATGGCTAGTTAGTAAGGATAAAAAAAATGCTAGTAAATATATTTTTTTAAGCACAAAATAATAATAATAAAAAATTGTGTTAAAAATTTGATTTTAATCATTTCTTTATCTTAAAGAATGTGAAATGAATAATAATATTAATGATTAATAGTTTTTTTAACTGGTGTGTCTTGGTTTTAGAAGTAATTGGAGATGTAACTGGAATGGGCTATGAATTAGCTAATATAGTAATTTTTGTCATTTTACAGCCAGCATTAATTCTACTTTTTTTTATATTATGGAGAATAGAAGTTAAAAAAAATAAATGAAAAAACTTCTTATATTTCTATTTTTAACTATTGCTCCTTTACAAGCAGAAAATATCTTTCCATTAGATCCAGCTATAACGTATGGCAAACTTGATAATGGTTTAACCTATTACATAAGAGAAAATTCAACACCAAAAGATAAAGTCTCAATGAGATTATTTATTAAGTCTGGGTCGATGATGGAAGAAGACCATCAAAGAGGTCTTGCGCATTTATTAGAGCATATGGCTTATAATGGATCAAAAAATTTCCCTAAAAAAAAAATCGATGAATATTTAGGATCGATTGGACTTAATTTAGGTTCACACTATAACGCTTATGCTAGTTACTTTGAAACCGTATATGACTTTGAAATTCCAACAGAACGTCAACAAGATGTTGAAACTGCCATACAAATCTTAGCCGATATTAGTCAAAATTTATCACTTGAACCTGAAGCTTTTGAAAGAGAAAGAAAAATAGTTGAAGAGGAATGGCGAAGAAAGTTTGGAGGCGATGAAGAATATTTCGATCAGTTAAAAACTTATATTTATGATCAATCAAGAATTGCAGAGCGAGACCCAATTGGTACCATAGAAGTTATTCAAAATTTTAAATATCAAGACGCAATTGATTATTATCAAAAATGGTATCAACCCAATCGGATGGGTGTGTTTATTATTGGGGACATAAAAGCAGCAGAGATAGAACCTTTAATAGATAAATATTTTTCAGGATTTGTAAATTCAGAAACCTTAGAAGAGCCAAGTTATAAAATTCCTGATTTTACCGAGAAGAAATATTTTGCGTATCAAGATGAGTTAGTCGATAGAATTGATTTTACTGTATGGGAAAAAAATTCATTTAAAAAATTAAATACTTTTGAAAATTATCATTTAGTATTTATCCGATCTTTAATAGAAGATATATTCCAACGCCGTAATAATGAAATATTAGAAAAAAATGATAATGCTAATTTTAGTAGTCAGCTTGGTGATTTTCAAATTTCAGATTTAGATGAGTATTTAATCACTTCAACTTCTTTAAAAGATGATGAGATTTTAGAAGGAATTGAAGATTTTTTAACGATCTTAGAACAAATTAATCGTTATGGTTTTTTAGAGGATGAACTGATCCTTGCTAAACAAAAAAGAATTGAATATTTACAACAAAATATAACTAAACAAAATACACGTACCTCGGATAGTTTTATAGATGAGTATGTAAGGCATTTTGAGTATGATGAAATGATCTCTGGTCCTGAAAAAGAACTTGAATATACGTCTAATATTTTATCAGAAATCACGACTGAAGATCTAAATTTATATTTTCAAAAATATATTAAAGGGGACAATCAATTAATTACTATTAAAGCACCTGACTACATTAAAGATCTGCCAAGTGAAGAAGAAATTAGAAATTTACAATTAAAAATAGCTGCAAAAGATATTGCGCCATATGAATTCGAATTAAAAAAAGTAGAATTATTAGATAAAGAATTAACTGGTTCTAAAATAATCAAAAGAAAAAGATATCCAAATACCAATGTTGTAAAAATTACTTTAGAAAATGGTGCAGATATTTGGTTAAAGAAAACAGACTTTGAGGCAGATGAAATTCGTCTTAAAGCATTTAGTTTTGGGGGCTATTCAACAGCAGATTTAGATAAATTGCCGTCTGCAAAATTTACTGACAACATTTTAGCATCTGCAGATTTAGGTAATTTATCAGTTACTGAAAAAGATAATTTATTTTCTCAAAATTTTGTTGATGTCTTTCCAACGATAACTGAATTAGGTGAAGGTATTGTTGGTAAAGCGAATAATGAGAATTTAGAAAATATGTTCAAAATGCTTTATTTAAATTTTACTGACTTAAGAATTAAACAATCTCATGTTGATCAATTTAAAGAAAAAGAAATTAATCAATATAATATTGATGCCTCAAACCCTAAACATCAATCAAACCTAGATTATCGAAAAAAATTGTATCAAAACCATCCACGAACCCAGTATGCGGATGCTGAATATTTAAAAAAAATAAATTTAAAACATGTTCAAGAATTTTATGAAGATCGATTTATGGATGGGGGTAGTTTTGATTTTGTTATTGTCGGAGATTTTGAATTTGCAACAATTGAACCTTTAATTGAACAATATATCGGAAGTCTACCTAACACTGTTAGAGACGACCCTCATATTGATCATGGAATTCGATATACTCAAAATAGAGAATATATAGAATATAAAGAAGATGATCCTAAAAAAGCATCTGTTTTTAGATTATATTTTAAAGACTTTAAATATAGTTACCGGGAAAAACTTAAGTCTTATTTATTATTAGGTATATTAGATAAATTACTTTTTGATGAGATTAGAGAAAAAGACAATCTAGTCTATTCAATATCAAGTAGTAAATATTTAGATGAAAAGTACCCTAAAGAAGTTACGGCCTACTATATTTACTACCAATCGGATCCAAATAATGTCGAAACTATAAATCAAAAAATAGATATTCTATTAGAAAAAATTAAAAATAAGGATTTTGATTTAAAAATTTTAGATAATCAAAAATTAACGATAAAGAATGGCAATGATAGCGCTCGAAACACTAATGCCTTTTGGTTAAATTCTATTTTAAATGCTATTAAATTTGATCTTAATATAGAACAATTAACTTATTTAAATACTATGGTTGATAGTATTACTCTAAATGAAATTGCTTCATTAGCTAAACAATATTTTGATGATAAATATTTAGAAGATGTTAATTTTATTTCTGAATAACCTTTAAAGCATCAAAATTCTATAATATAATAATTTTGTCCGTGATTTAGAAAAAACTCTACTTGCTTCGGACATAAAATAATAACGCTAAAGGAGCATATATGGCAACAGTCAAAGGTCTTTATGACCTAATCAAAAAAAGACAAGCTGAAGGTGAAAAGATAGGTATTCTAGAACAATCTATCATAGAAGCTTATGAGGCTGATGAACCTAAACAAACAACTAAAGAGGTTCACGTTTCATTTATCAAATATAAAAAACAAAAGGATTAATAAATCTCAATACTATCTCTGACTCTTATAGGAGTCAGAGATATTAAACTTACCTATATCAAGATATAGTAGTCGTTTTTTTTACACATACTAAAAAGTTGTTGATATCTTGAAATTTTAATAAAATTCAAAAAACTGTCATAAGCGACTCAGATAATAATTATACATGAAGATTTTAGGTCAAAAGCAAACCTTTGAAATAGAGAATTTT
>JAQBWI010000065.1 GCA_027625355.1 Pseudomonadota bacterium | reverse complement strand
ATGAACTTCCATCATCCATCCAAACCAACACATAGCTGCGTTCATAAAAAATATTCCAGCTAATGCCCATACGTCATAAATTCCTACTAATAATGCAATAAGAACAATCATCACTGATGCACTAATTGAGTATTCAATCCAACGCACCTTATTTATTCCTTTTGATAGGTCTTCTTTATATTTGTTATAAAAAGGTCCAGAAATAAGGTAGTGAGCAACTGCTGAAGCAAGTAAAAAGGTTGCTACTGCTGGACCGAAGTTTGTAACCTCTCTCCATACTTCAAGTTCAGGAACCAACGCAAAGCTTGAAGGATCTTCAGGAGAACCTACTCCTACTAATTGAGTTAATGTTATAGGTACAACAAAATCTGAGTTTACGACAGTACCTAACCAAAAAAGTAAGCCACCCTGTATAAGGTGAACAGTGCCCATAATTATATTGAATCTTTTAAGTTTTTTAATTTTAATTTCCATGTTCCCCTAATTAGAAATAATTAATATAAGTTTAGTTTTTTATTTACAATTAAACGATGGATAAACAACTAATTTTTTCAGAGATAGAATCAATAATATTTGATATCGAAACTTCTGTAAAATCTTTAGCAAATTCACGGGAGTATATTGCTGAAAGCGATTATTCAAGAGCATTCACAAAACTTTCTGAACTTGAAATTGAAATACAAACAATTGCTGGAAGAGTAGCTTATATTAAATCAAACCTTTGAGGGAAAAGTGGTAACCTCTGAGATTTCAATATTTACTTTATCTCCTGCTTCATAAATAGTATTTGGTAATGATCTAGCTCTAAAGACCTCTCCTTTACTATTTTGAAATGAGATGACCTGATCGTGGCCATAAAATGTACACTCTTTAACAATGTAATTACCTTCAGAGTCTAACTTTAATTCAATACACTCCGGCCTTATAGAAACGTCTAAAGCTCCTTCATATGCTGAAACGAATGTTCCTAAGGATGTTTCCACTCTTCCGTCAATAGAAAACCCTTTAAGAATATTTGGGTCACCAACTGAATTAGCAACTGCTTTGCTTACAGGGTTAAGGTATATTTCTTGGGGTGTTGAGCTTTGTATAATCTTACCTTTTTCCAACACACTAACAACATCGCAGACTGAAAGAGCTTCTTCCTGATCGTGAGTAACAATTATTGCGGTGGTTTCAGTATTTTTTAAAAGTTCAACAACTTCATCTCTTAATACTCTCGCCATTTGTGCATCTAAACTAGTAAACGGTTCATCTAACAATACTACTTCTGGATTAGGTGCTAGAGCTCTAGCCAAAGCAACTCTTTGCTGTTGTCCTCCAGACAATTCCTGAGGAAATTTATTTATTAAACCAGACAAATTACACATATCAATGACTTCTTTAAGTCTTCCTTGTTCTAAATCATTCTTACCTAGACCAAAGGCAATATTTTTTTCCACTGATAAGTGAGGGAAAAGTGCATAATCTTGAAACACCATACCAATATTTCTTTTTTCAGGAGGTAGCCAATCTTCATCGCTAACAATTACTTCATTCTTCATCTCGATAATGCCTGAGTCAGGTCTATCGAAACCTGCTATTAACCTTAAAGCAGTAGTTTTACCTGAGCCTGATGAACCGAGAATTCCTGTAATAGAACCTTTCCAAACGTCTAGATTGAAGTCAGAAAGAACCTGTTCTTCATCATAAAATTTAGATACAGACCTTGTTCTAATAAGTAGGTTGTCAAATGCCATAATTATCTAGTTAAATTCCTTGTACTTAATATATAAGTAGGAAATGCACTTATTGCCAACAAAATAAATGCAGAAAATGCTGCATTAGTAAATAATCCTTCAGATGCATAGGACCATACGTCTACAGCCATTGTATTTAGCCCTGTCGGCCTTAAAAGTAAGGTTTGTGGGAGTTCTTTCATCGTTGATAAAAAAACTAATGCACCGCCTGCTACAAGTCCTTTATAAATTAATGGAAGGGTAATTTTTGTAAAAGTCATAAATTTGTTCATTCCCATTCCTAAACTCGCATCTATGTATGATGATTTTACTTGCTCCATTGCTGCCTGTCCTCCTCCAACAGCTTGGGGTAAAAAAACAATCAAATATGAAATAATTAACATGACAAAGCTTTGATAAAATCTTGGAAATATTTTTAAAGAAATAAATAAAATTGAAATTCCAACAGCTATATGTGGTAATCCATATAGCGACAGAATTAATTTTTCAAAAATATTTCCAAATCTTGATTTGTATTGAGAAACCATTATAACTATTGGAGTTGAAATAATTATTGCACTGAGTGAAGTTACAGTAGCAGTAGACAGAGAACCAATAACACCATTAAAGGTAGCACTTAAATTATTTCCAGAATTAATTCCTCTTATTAACCAATACGCCAAAACTGAAATAGGTATAAAAAGACTAGTAATTACAACTAGTGACAAAAAAAGTAAAAATAGAAGTTTATATTTAAAACTTATTTCTTTTTGTACAGGTTTTTTTGGAGTACCAGAAACTTTGGCAGACCTACTAATATTTGATCCTCTCTGAATAAAACTAATTATTAGTGCAACAAGTATTAAAAGAGTTGAATAAAAAATTACTGGATCACCGTTTATATTAAATTCATAATAAGAGTAGATGGCTTTTGTTATTGTGCTGTATTTCATAAGGGACACTGCACCAAAATCTGAAATTACATATAGGCCAACCAAAAGTGATGAATAAATAATAGGTTGTCTCAATCTTGGAATAACAACTTTGGTGTACATTTGAATTCTAGAAACTCCAAGTGATCGTGCGGCCTCTTCTACGGTTGAGTCTAAATTACTTAAAGCATTAGAGCATATTAAAAGTACATATGGGTAGGTAAATAGTGTCAGAACGATCCAGCTTCCAAGAAATCCATCAATTCCAGAAATTTCATTTACTCCGAACTGTGAAAATATTTTAACAAATAATCCCTTAGGAGAAAATGCTGAAATATATGTTAACGCACCTATATAAGATGGTATAACAAGTGGTATTATCAAGAATGTATATAGTAACTTAGATCCAGGTATTTTGTACCTTATCAAAATTATTGATATTGATAATCCTAAAATTAAGCTTGATATGACAACAGCAAGAAATAACAACAATGTATTTGCTAACAAGCTAGTAACATTCCAAGACTGAAGAAATGTTGTTATACTGCTTGAAAAGTTAGCAAATCTCCAGAACATATAAAATACTGGTGACATAAAAGTTATTAAAATTAGTAAATTTGCAGCTGTAAGAATTTTTGGAGTTTTCACTACTTATAGAATAAATACAAAATTTAGTTATTTGAAGATAAAATTCTGGACAGATTCCATTTGTCCAGAATTTTTTCGAATGTGTTGAATATATTTAATAAATTAAAAACCCGATCTTGCAATTAATTCTACAGCTTTTTCTTGCCAAATTGCTAAAGCTGACCAATTCAAGTTTAAAGGAGAGTTCAAATTTTCTAAGTTAGGCAACAAATCATTAGGCTCTATACCTTTGACCAAAGGAAACTCATATAATGAATTAGTAAAAGTCTCTTGTACAGATTTTGAATGCAGAAACTCAATAAAAGCCATCGCTGCAGTCTTATTTTGGCTTGAAGATAAAATTCCGACTCCTGCAGGCATTACCATTGCACCACAACCACTATCTAAATAAACATTCTTTATAGAACTATCTCCATTCTCTGCAAGCAATCTCAAAGTGTAGTAATGGTTTACCATTCCGATGTCAAGTTCACCTGAGTCTGCTGCTGCAACTTGCGGTGAGTTTGTAGGGTATTCCGTATAGTCAAGACTGTTTATAGAAGATAACCAATCTAAAACTTTTTCTTCTCCGTCCAATTCAATCATACAAGAGACCATAGCGATGAAAGATGAGTTGGTAGGAGCAAGTCCAAGTCTGTTTCTAAATTTTTCATCAGCAAGTCCATAAATGTCATTTGGCAATTCTTCAGGTGTAACATCCCTTGTATCAATAACAAGTGATCTGGATCTTCCAGATGTACCAACCCAATAACCTTTCTTATCAGATGCCCATGATGGTACACTAACTAAAATATCATTTGGAAGAGTTTCAAACAGACCCTCTTTTGTAACAACTCCTAAACTAATTGGATCTTGAGAAAAGAAAATATCTGCTGGACTTATTGCACCCTCTAAAACTATAGTGCCTGCTAACTCAGCACTTTTTGCGTATCTTACTTCAACCTCAACACCTGAGGTTGCTTCAAAATCTGAAATTATGTCAGCAACTAAACTTTCTTTTCTTCCGCTATAAATAACTAAGGTGCCTCCTACTTTGGCTTCAGGCTGAGACAATACCTCTTCGGTTTCTTCGTTTGATAAACTAGCTTCTGCAGAATCGTCAATTGTTGGTGAACACGCAATTAAAACAATTACTAAAGCAATTGAGATTAAATTATTTTTCTTTTTCATTTCATCCTTTAAGTTACAACTTATTTTGTTAATAGTAATTAACATTATAAGTTAATCATAATTTATATATATTAAAGTGATAAATCTTTTTCTTAGTTATTTCAAATATAAAAACGAGGGATTAATGAGAAAAGATCTTAATTAGTGCTTCCTGATTTTGAAAGCTTTTTGAAATTAAATGACTTTAATACAAACTTGCCACCGTTTCGGACAAACCACATAAATCCAGCAAGTAAGTAAGCATATGGACACATCATAATTAACTGTATTATACATTAAATAGTAAAATATTAATAATGCAAAAAGATCCTAAACTTGTTAGAAAATATGAACCGATAATTTGGTTAGTGTTTTTTGGACTAACATTTGCTGTAGGCTGCCCTGCGTTTTAAAAATAACATTATTTGTTAATAACTGTTAACATAGGTTTCATGAGTAATAAAAATCCTCATATTCTTACACAAGATGAAATTGAAAATTTACCAAATTCTTTTTATTCTCATGCTGAAGCGATATATCATCTGCACGAAGTAGGCATTGAAGTAAAGCAAACTCGTGTAGCTGAATGGTTAGATGTAAGTAGAGCAAACGTTTCCCAAGTTATTGGAAGAATGCAGAATAATGGTTTGGTTGAGCTGTCAGATGAATTAAAGCTTTCAAAAAAAGGGGCTTACCTAGCAAAAATAATTTCTCGTAGACATCGAATTGTAGAGAGGTTTTTGTCGGAAGTTCTTGATTTGCCTTGGGATAAGGTATACAAAGAAACAAAAAAATGGGAAAACATACTGAGTCCTGTTACCGAGGAAGCCATGCTTAAAATTTTGGGAAACCCTACAACTGGTCCTTTTGGCAATCCTATTCCTTACTCAAATTATAAAGAAGTCCCAATGACAAACTTAATAAATGTAGATGCGAATGAAGACTATAGAATTTTGAAGATTTCTGAAGAGCTTAAAAAAGACAGTAACGTAATTGATTTTCTGCAGCAAAATCAAATGTTGCCAGGAAATAATATTTTTATTTCTGACGCAAACAAGTATTCAATCACTGTAAGTGTTATCAAAAATCAATATTTTGGTCTTGATCAATTTATTGCTGAAAGAGTTTATGTTGGCTAATTCAATTTATGGTTATACAGGAAGTTTTTATAATTAATACATGAGTAATTTATTATCCAATATTCCATATGAATTATTTAGCTATATAGGTGGAGGAATATTTGTATTTATCATCTTATATAGATTTTTTCCGGAGTTGTTTATTAAAATTCATAAACCAATTTTTTTCACAATAGGTATTCTGTCTCTTTCTCTTGGATATGTTGGTATTGTTATACCCGGTCTTCCAACTACTGTATTTATATTAATTGCGGCCTGGGCCTTCTCTAAATGTTCAGAAAGATTTACATTATGGTTAGAAGGTCATAGAATATTTGGCCCAATAATCTTGAACTGGAAAACATACAGAGGACTTTCAAGAAGAGCTAAAAAATTAGCTATCTCAATGATCATTCCAACATTTGTATTTACAATTTATTTTGTTTTTTCATTAGTTGGCGACCTAATTTTTGGAGCTTTTGGTATCGCTCTTTGTACTTGGCTTGCTACTAGGCCTGAACCACCTCTAGAAAACGGATCTTAAATTTAGTTAGCTTCAGGTATTTGATACCCTATTGGAGAGACTTTATCTAATTCAAAAACATCTCTAGCTTGAGCTTCATAATTTAGACCTATAGAAATTTGATCGCCTTCAGTAACCCTGTTGCCGTTCTCATCAAGCCTTGCATTCATAGTTGCTTTTTTTCCCGATTTACAAATTGTTTTTATTTCAGTCATTTCATCAGCCCAGGCTAATAAATATACACTTCCTGGAAAA
>JAQBWI010000064.1 GCA_027625355.1 Pseudomonadota bacterium | reverse complement strand
TAGTAATTTTGTTTTCTAAAGTTTCTTTTGCTATTGATGTTGACGATGCAATTAAAAGCACGATTGAAAATAATCCGAAGGTTAAGATTGCATTTGAAAAATTAGAAGAATCAAAAGAGTTAATTGAAAATGCTTACAATCAAAAATTACCTACAATAACAAGTACAATCTCTGGTACTTACTCGAATTCTGATTCATCTACTTCAACAGCTTCCACTACCCCTGAATCATTTACTGATAAATATAAATTATCACTTACTCAAAATTTATATGATGCAGGTGAAAAAAATTTAGAAATTGAAAGAGCGAAGTTATTATTTGATAAAGAAATTATTAATTTTAAAATATCAATTCAAGATCTTATTTTAAGTGCCATTGATGGATATTTAACTGTAATAAATTATGAAAAATCACTTGAGGCAAGTAATAAAAATTTTGACTCAGTAACGAGATTTTTAGATGAAACAAAAACAAAATTTGATTTAGGATCTGCTACACTCTATGATTTACAAAATGCTGAGTCTGCATTTGCAATAGCTGAAACAAATTTATTCATCGCTCAGCAAAATTATAATGTTAGTAAAATTACATTTAATCGAATAGTTGGATTAGAGGCTGTAAATTTAGAGGATGTTATTGATTTAAATAAAAATATAAATTTGAACCTTTTTATTCAAAATGTTGAAAATAATAACTATTCTTTAGCTTTACTTGATAATGAAATGCGTAATACAGATCTTCTTTTAGCTATTGAGAAATTAAGCAATAAACCTTCTTTAGATTTATCAACTTCTGTAGAATATTCTGACTCAGGAAGAATTGACTCAGGAACGGAAAAAACAAATGGAACTATTGGTTTAACGTTAACGATACCTGTCTTTCAAAAAAATAATGACAAATCAGATATTCGTAAATATCAGTCAAAACTTTTACAGTCTGAATTAACCTTTGAAGATTCAAAGCAGGATCTGACTATACAAGCATCAAATTTGTATAAAAATTTCCTGATTAGTAAATCGAATATTTCTTCAAATAATAAGCAATTAAAATCCATACAGACATCTTTAGATAGTATTAAAGAAGAATATAAGATTGGAACCAAAACTATAACCGACTTAATAGAAGCTGAAAGTGCATTATTAGATGTTAATGTAAACTATCACTCATCTAGAAAAGACATGATCTTAAATTATTTTAATATTTTAGCTTTAGAAGGATCGTTGCTAGCAAACTTTGAAAATTATCTTCCTGATTATAATTAACTTTAGTATTCCTTGTACTTAATTTATAAGTAATTTTATGTCTAATAATGAGTCTATAAAAGATACTCTTGATGTAATTAGAAGAGCACTGGAGGATAAGGACGATTTTACTGAGAAAAACGAAAATATACTTATCTTAAATAAAAAAGTTAACGATGATGGAACTGTTAAGTTACTAAATCAATCAGATGATATCAATGCAATCAATAAAGTAATTGATAAAAAACTAAATGATTTAATGGAAAAAAAAATGAGTGCTATGCTTAAAAATCAACTCCCAATTATATTAGACAACTATTTTAAAAATAAAAAATAATATGGAACTTGCAAAATTTTTTGATTTTTTAAAAGATGAAAAAAATATTTATTCTGATTGGGAAAAATCAGACAGTTTTAAATCCAAAAAAAATACTGAGTCATATTCTATAATGATGCCTCCACCAAATGTTACAGGTAGTCTTCATATGGGTCATGCTTTGACTTTTACTATACAAGATATTTTAATTCGCTATCACAGAATGCAAGGAAAAGAAGTATTGTGGCAAGCAGGTACTGATCATGCAGGCATTGCCACTCAAATGGTTGTAGAAAGAAAATTAGCTGAACAAGGGATAGACAGAAGGACTTTAGGCAGAGAAAAATTTATAGAAAAAGTTTGGAAATGGAAGAAAGAGTCTGGAGGTAGCATAAATAATCAATTGAGAAGACTAGGTGCATCAGCCGACTGGTCACGTGAGAGATTTACAATGGATGAAGGTCTTTCAAAAGCTGTTAAAAAAGTTTTTGTAGATTTATATAATGATGGGATCATATATAAAGATAAAAGACTTGTTAACTGGGATCCAAAATTATTAACTGCTATCTCTGATTTGGAAGTTGAACAAAGAGATCAAGAGGGGAGCCTTTGGCATATTAAATATCCAATTGATAAAGATAATTTTATAGTTGTGGCTACTACAAGGCCAGAAACATTATTAGGTGACTCTGCTGTTGCGGTTCATCCTGATGATTCAAAATATAAAAACTTAATTGGTAAATTATGCCAGTTGCCATTAGTTGATAAAAATATTCCAATTATCGCAGATGAATATGCTGATCCAGAAAAAGGTTCTGGAGCAGTTAAAATTACACCAGCTCATGACTTTAATGATTTTGAGGTAGGGAAAAGACACCAGCTAGAATTTATTAATATTTTTGATGAATTTGCAAAAATAAATGAAAATGCACCAAAAAGATTCCAAGGGTTAGATAGATTTGAGGCTAGAAAATTAATATTAGAAGAGCTAACACAATTAGGCTTACTTATTAAGGAAGAAAAACAGGAAATGGTTATTCCATACGGAGATAGATCGGGAGTTATCATTGAGCCATGGTTAACAGATCAATGGTTTTGCAATGCTAAAAAATTAGCAATAGATCCTATTAAGTCAGTGAAAGAAAATATTACAAGTTTTGTTCCAAAGAATTGGGAAAATACTTTTTTTAATTGGATGGAAAATATTCAACCTTGGTGTATTTCAAGGCAGTTATGGTGGGGTCATCAAATTCCTGCCTGGTATGGACCTGATAACAAAAGTTTTGTTGCGCTCTCTCAAGAAGATGCAAAATTAATGGCACAAAACCATTATGGAAAAGAGGTAGAATTAAAGCAAGATGAAGATGTGCTAGATACTTGGTTCTCCTCAGCTCTTTGGACGTTTTCTACTTTAGATTGGCCTGATAAAACATACGAGCTTGATAGATTTTATCCCGGAAATGTTCTTGTAACTGGTTTTGATATTATTTTTTTCTGGGTTGCGAGAATGATGATGATGGGATCACATTTTATGAAAGAGACTCCTTTCAAAGACATTTATATTCATCCATTAATTAGAGACGAAAAAGGTCAAAAAATGTCTAAGTCAAAGGGTAATATAATAGACCCATTAGTTTTATTAGATAAGTATGGTGCGGATACATTAAGATTTACTTTAACAGCTTTGTTAAATCCAGGTAGAGATGTAAAGTTAGCAGAAGAGAGAGTAAAGGGATATAAGTCATTTACCAACAAGATTTGGAATGCTGCAAATTTTTTAAACTTAAATGATGTTAGATTTATTGATCAAATTGACACTGTAACAATAAACTTAGACAGTAGTAAGTGGATATTAAAAGAATTTGAAGAGGTTCAAAAAAAATATTTTGCAAATATTGAAAAATATCAATTCCATGAAATTGCCAGCTTAATATATCATTTCACATGGCATACATTTTGTGACTGGTATATTGAGTTTATTAAATCTGATTTTAAAGATCCCAAGAAATCTGATGAAACAAAAAAAATCTCAGGTTGGGTTTTTGTTCAAACATTAAAATTACTTCATCCCATTATGCCCTTCATCACTGAAAAATTATGGCTATCTCTTGTTGATAAAGATTCGTTTTTGATGAGTCAGAATTTTATCCAAGTAAATTTTGATGAAACTTTTGATAATAGCAAAAAATATATATTAAAGATTATTGAAATATTAACGTCCCTAAGAAATTTAAGAGCTGATTTAAACATTTCTTATAAAAACGAAATTGATATAATTATTAACACAAAAAATAATAACTTAATTGATTTTATTACAAATTATCAAACAGAATTTAAGAGATTACTAAAAATAAAATCAATATTATTTGAAGAAAATACGTCACAAAAAAAATCAGCATTTATTGTTTTAAATGATATCACTATTTTAATCCCTTTGGATGGCATAGTTGATGTGGACAAAGAAATAATCAAGTTAGAAAACAAAAAGAATACATATAATGAAAAATTAAAATCTATTTTAGGAAAATTAAATAATAAAGCTTTTATTGAAAAAGCTCCTGATAATGTTATAGAAAATTTTAGTATTCAAGAGCAAGAAATGAAATCTTCTATTGAAAAAATTAATGAAATAATAAATACTATTAATTAAATGTCAGATAAAGGTTCAAATATCAAATCCAGACTTCCTAGCAGACATGTTAGCGTAGGTCCTAAAAGTGCACCACACAGATCGATGTATTATGCAATGGGCATGACTGAAGAGCAAATTTATCAACCTTTTGTTGGGGTTGCTACGACCTGGAATGAATCGGCTCCTTGCAATATTACTTTAGGTAGGCAGGCCCAAGCTGTGAAAAAGGGTGTTAAAGAAGTTAATGGAACCCCCCGTGAATTTACAACTATTACTGTAACAGATGGTATTGCTATGGGTCATGAAGCAATGAAAGCCTCATTAGTAAGTAGAGAAGTTATTGCTGACTCAGTAGAGCTATCTGTAAGAGGGCATTGTTATGATGGACTTGTTGGTCTTGCAGGATGTGATAAATCTCTTCCTGGATTGATGATGGCTATGGTAAGATTGAATATCCCATCAGTATTTATCTATGGAGGTTCTATTTTACCTGGAAATTATAAAGGTAAAGACTTAACAATTATTGATGTTTTTGAGGCTGTAGGAAAACATGCTTCTGGTGAAATTGATGAAAAAGAATTAAAAAATATTGAAAAAGTTGCATGTCCAACTGCAGGTTCATGCGGAGGTCAATTTACAGCCAATACAATGGCCTGTATATCAGAGGCTCTCGGACTAGCCTTAACAAATTCTGCTATGACGCCAGCAACTTACGAGGAGCGTGATAATTATGGGTTTGAAAGTGGCAAAGCTGTTATGGATCTGATAGAAAAAAATATTAGACCTCGTGATATTGTTACTCTTGAGTCATTAAAGAATGCTGCAGTTGTTGTTGCTGCTACTGGAGGCTCTACTAATGCGGCATTGCATTTACCTGCAATAGCTAATGAGGCTGGTATAAAATTTACATTAAGAGATGTTGTTGAGATTTATCAATCAACCCCATATATTGGAGATATGTCTCCGGGTGGTAAATATGTTGCCAAAGATCTTTATGAAGTAGGCGGAGTACCTGTTGTCATTAAATCTCTTTTAGATGGTGGATATATCAATGGCGACTGTATGACCGTTACAGGAAAAACAATTGGAGAAAATCATAAAAATGTTATTTTTCCAAAAGATCAAGATGTAGTTTATTCTTGTGATAATCCAATCAGTGATCACAGTTCGGTTGTTGGTTTATGGGGCAATTTAGCTGAAGAAGGTTCTATCTCTAAAATAGCGGGATTAAAAAATTTATCTTTTAAAGGTAAAGCTAAATGTTTTGATTGTGAAGAAGATGCATTAACGGCAGTTTTGAAAAATGAAATTGTTGCTGGGGACGCTGTTATTATTCGATATGAGGGTCCTAAAGGTGGACCAGGAATGAGAGAGATGCTCTCAACAACAGGAGCAATTTATGGTCAAGGATTAGGGGAAACTGTAGCACTAATTACTGATGGACGTTTTTCTGGAGGGACCAGAGGGTTTTGTATTGGTCATGTAGGCCCAGAAGCTGCTGTTGGAGGAATGATAGGTTTGTTAAAAGATGGCGATGAAATTGTTATTGATGCTATTAAAGGTGAAATAAATGTTTCTTTAACGGATGAAGAAATTGCTAAAAGAAAAAAAGAATGGAAACCTAGAAGTACTAATCATAATTCAGGATCTATTTGGAAATATGCACAGACAGTTGGACCTGCTCATGAAGGAGCTGTAACTCAGCCAGGCGCAAAAGAAGAGACGCATACGTACGCTGATATTTAATTTTCTAGTGTAATTGTAACGGGTGTGTGATCAGAGGCTTTCTCCCAACCTCTTGGTTCACGATTTACCTTAACATTTTTTACTAAATCGGTTACGTTAGCAGTTGTTAAAAAATGATCAATTCGAAGACCATTGCCTTTTTGCCATCCTCCACCTCGATAGCCCCAAAATGTCCAATTGGTTTTACCTTCAACAAAGTGTTTAACTAAATCAGTAAAGCCCATGTTAATTAATATTCGATACTGTTCTCGTGTTAAGGGATGAGCACAGGCATCATTTTTAAAATTTTCAGGAGAATACACATCATCATCTGAGGGAATTACATTAAAATCTCCTGAAATAATAATTGGAATGTTTTTATCCTTCAGTTCCTGAATATAACTATTAAATTTTTTCATCCATTCAATTTTGTAATCAAATTTTTCTGTTTCAATAGGATTACCATTTGGTAAATAAATATTTATTAA
>JAQBWI010000001.1 GCA_027625355.1 Pseudomonadota bacterium | reverse complement strand
CACGTTTAGATGGTTTATCAAAAAAACAATTTAGTTCTTTAAACTGTAGCTCCTCTAATGAGGATAATAAAAAAAACGTAAATGGTAACAGGTTAATTGCAATTAAAAATTTAAATTTAAATAAAAAAAAACTTATTTTAATAAAACAAACTCACTCTTCAAAAGTTATTAGAATCAATGAAGCTAATTTAGATAAAAAAATTGAAGCAGATGGTATTATTACCTCGTTAAATAATGTTGTTTTAGGAATTCTGACAGCAGATTGTGCCCCAATTATTATATATGATGATAAAAATAAATTTGTATGTAATTTACACTCTGGTTGGAAAGGTTCTCTAAACAATATATCTAAAAATGCTATAAAATTATTTGATGAATACAATATCAAACGAAAAAATTTGATTGCAATAGTTGGACCTTGTCTTGGTGCAAAAAATTACGAAGTTGATAAAAATTTTCAACAGAAGTTTATTAAAAAAAATTTAAAATATGCAAAATTCTTCAGAAACAAAAATGCGATAAAATCTTACTTTAATCTTAGGGCGTTAATTAATTATCAACTATCAGAACTGGGTTTGAAAAAAATACATAACATTAATCGAGATACTTATTCTAACGATAATCTTTTTTTTAGTCACAGACGTGCTACACACAAAGGACAAAAAACAACAGGAAGATTAATAAATTTGATATCTTTGACTTAATGGTTGATCTATCAATAGACTTATATATTGATCTATTAATTAAATGAAAATTATTGCCTGTAATAGTAATAAAGTATTAGCAGAATCTATTTGTTCATACATTGGTGTAAAATTAGCCAATACCTCATTAAGAAAATTTGCAGATAGAGAAATTTTTGTTGAAATTAACGAGAATATTAGAGGAGAAGATGTATTTGTCATCCAATCAACTTCACACCCAGCTAATGACCATCTTATGGAACTACTAATCACTATTGACGCTGCTAAAAGAGGATCGGCAAAAAGAATAACTGCAGTTATACCATATTATGGATATGCTCGTCAGGATAGAAAAACAGGCCCCCGCACACCTATTACTGCAAAGCTTGTGGCTAATCTTATTACCTCTGCAGGAGCTGATAGAGTTTTAACAATGGATTTGCATGCAGGACAAATACAAGGTTTTTTTGATATTCCTTTGGATAATTTATTTTCGGCTCCGCCAATAATAAAAGATATGAAAAATAAATTCTCTACAAACACTGATTTAGTGATTACTTCTCCTGATGTAGGTGGTGTGGTAAGAGCAAGAGCTTTTGCAAAACGATTAAATGCAGGTTTAGCTATTGCTGATAAGAGAAGAGAAAAAGCAGGTGAGTCTGAAGTAATGAATATAATAGGTGAAGTAAAAGATAAAACCTGTATTTTGCTTGATGATATTGCTGATTCTGCAGGCACATTGTGTAATGCTGCCAAAGCCTTAAAAGAAAATGGAGCTAGGGAAATCTATTCCTATATAGCTCATGGAGTATTGTCAGGAGATGCACTAAATAGAATTGAAAACTCTGCTATCAAAGAATTAGTTCTAACAGACAGCATTCAGGCTTCAAATAACGTAAAAAATACAAAAAATATTAGACATATTAGCATTGCTCCTTTAATGGGTGAGGCCATAAAAAGGATTAACAGTGATTCATCTGTTTCGGCCCTTTTTGATTAAAAAAACTATGGAAAAATACAAAGCAATCGAGAGATCTAAAAATACGGGCTCTACATATTCTTTACTTAATAAAGGAATGGTTCCTGGTATAATTTACGGTGAAGGAACAGAACCAACAAAAATAGCTTTTGAGAACAAAGTTCTTCTAAAACTAATGCATACTGGTGCTTTTTATTCAACAATTTTAGATTTAGATATTGAAGGTAAAAATGAAAAAGTTTTACCTAAACAATTACAATATCATCCTGTAACAGATAAATTAATTCATTTTGATTTTTTAAGAGTACAAAATGACACCAAGGTAACCGTTGAAGTACCTGTAGAGTTTTTAAACCAAGATACTTGTCCTGGATTAAAAAAAGGGGGAGTTCTTAACTTAGTAAGACGTGAAGTTGAACTTAGTTGTAATGCTAATAACATACCGGATAAATTACAATTTGATCTTATTAAAAGTGAAATTGGTGATTCTATTAAGATTAGTAACATTGAGCTCCCAGAAGGTGTCACGCCAACAATAACTGATAGAGATTTTGTTGTTGCAACTGTTGTTCCACCTACCGTGGAAGTAGAAACAAAACCAACTGAAGCTGAAGAAGCCTCTCAAGATGATAAGTCTGAAGATAAAAAAGAAGAAGCAAAAGAAGAATCTAAAGAAGAATCAAAGTAACTTAATCTATAATTAGAACATGTTTTTAATATGTGGCCTTGGTAATCCAGGCAAGGAATACATCAACACTAGACATAACATTGGATTTAATCTTATTGATAAATTAGCAAATTTTTATAATTTTTTACCTTTTAAAAAAGATAGTAAAAAAGAAGTGCTAAAAGGTGAAATTAATCATCAATCATGCTTATTAATAAAACCATTAAATTTCATGAATTTATCAGGTCAGCCAATTCAAGAAATAGTAAACTTTTATAAAATTAATAAAAAAAATATATATGT
The DNA here is from genome assembly GCA_027625355.1 of Pseudomonadota bacterium. Lineage (GTDB taxonomy): Bacteria > Pseudomonadota > Alphaproteobacteria > HIMB59 > CACPNW01. The sequence continues at coordinate 34,287 of JAQBWI010000001.1, read as the reverse complement.
AATTCATGATGATCTAGATTTAGAATTGGGAAAAGTAAAATTAAAGTTTGGAGGAGGAAATGGAGGTCATAATGGACTTTCTAATATTGATGAAATGATAAGTAATAATTATAACAGAATTCGTATTGGTATTAGTCATCCAGGTTCAAAAGATTTGGTATCGAATTATGTTTTAAATAAATTTACCAATGATGAAATGACCTTAATAGACAAGAAACTTAATAAAGTTACAGATAATTTTAACATATTATTAGATGACCAGGTTCTTTTTTTAACAAAATTAGCAGAGGATAATTAATGGGATTTAAATGTGGAATTATTGGTTTGCCAAATGTTGGAAAATCTACATTATTTAATGCTTTAACCGAGTCTAATAAAGCAGAGGCTGCAAATTATCCCTTTGCTACAATCGAACCTAACGTTGGAAGAGTCGCTGTTCCTGATGAAAGATTAGAAGTTTTAGGTAAAATTGGAAAGAGTGAAAAAATTATTCCTTCCTATATGGATTTTGTAGATATTGCAGGATTAGTAAAAGGAGCTTCTCAAGGAGAGGGTTTAGGGAATAAATTTTTAGGACACATACGTGAAGTTGATGCAATTGCTCATGTAGTAAGATGTTTTAAAGATGAAAATATTACCCATGTATCAGAAAATATCGACCCTCTTAACGACATTGAAACAATTAATACTGAATTACAGCTTGCAGATATTGAGACATTAGAAACTAAGAAAACTTCATTAGAAAAAAAATCTAAACAAGGAGATAAGGAAATACTACATCAAATAAATATAATTGAAAAAATTTCAGAAAACTTAAACGATTTGTCTATCTTACAAAACAGTGAATTCACTCGAGAAGATATAGAATTTATAAAAACATTAAATATCATTACTATTAAACCAATGCTGTATATTTGTAATGTTGATGAAGGTTCAGTTCAAAATGGTAATGAAATGTCAAAAAAAGTAATTGATTATGCAAATGAAAAAAATCACAATACAGTTATCGTATCAGCATCAATTGAATCACAAATAGCAGAATTAGAAAATAATGATGAAAAATTAGAAATGATTAAGGAAATGGGTCTAAGCGATACAACACTTTCTAAAGTTATTAAAAGTGGTTACGATCTACTTAATTTAATCAATTACTTTACTTGTGGGCCAAAGGAAACACGCTCATGGACAATCGATAAAAACACTTTAGCGCCTCAGGCAGCAGGAAAAATACATACTGATTTTGAGAAAGGTTTTATCAGAGCTGAAACAATTGCCTATCGAGATTTTGTAGAGTTTAATGGGGAATCCGGAAGTAGAGATGCAGGAAAGTTAAGGCAAGAAGGAAAAGATTATGTTGTTAAAAATGGTGACATAATGCACTTTCTTTTTAATGTTTAGTGAACGTCTCTCCAAAGTCTGTTTTTTGCTAAATAAACAACAGTTCCAAGTATCAGGAAAAATAAAATAACTTTAATTCCCAAATTTTTTCTAACTTCTAATTCAGGTTCAGCGGCCCATTTCAAGAAAGTTACAACATCCTCTGAAAGTTGCTGAGCAGTTGTATCAGTACCATCATCATAATCAACGCTTCCATCTAATATAGGTGCAGGCATAGCGATCTGATTTCCATCCATCCACTTGTTATAATACATACCATTACCCACCTCTAATCCTTCTGGAGGTTCTTCATAACCCATTAATAGATTATAAATATAATCTTCTCCATATCTTCTAGCTTTAGTGATGACACTCAAATCTGGAGGATAAGCTCCATTATTATTTGCTCTAGCCTCATTATCATTCAGATATGGATTAACAAATCTATCCGCAGGCCGAGCAGATCTCTCAAACATTTCGCCCTCATCATTAGGTCCATCTAAAACATCATATTCTGCGGCTATTGCCTTTACTTGTGCTTCAGAAAATCCAATATCTATTAAATCTCTATAGTATAATAACTTCATTGAATGGCAACCTGCACAAACTTCTCTATATACTTTGAAACCTCTTTGTAACGCTGCTCTATCAAAAGTACCTGTTATACCGTTAAATGACCACTTATGTTTTGGCATTGGGCCTTTATTAGACTCAGCTGCTTGAAGATTTAGAGGAATTGTTAATATTAATAAAATAAGTATTTTTTTTAACATTTAATGAATTTCTTTTTGACTTACTGGTGAAGGTGATTCCTTACCACCACCGAGATATACATCACTAATACTTAAAGGAAGTGTTTTTGGTTTTTCAATCCATCCTATAAATGGAGTGATAATTAAGAAGAAACCAAAATAATAAACTAGACCAATTCTTGCAATTAGAAGATATAAACCCTCAGCAGGTAACATACCAACGTAACCAAGAACAAAAAAGTTTACAAAAAATAACATCATAAACCACTTATACATTGGTCTAAAATTACAACTTCTCACCTTTGATGTATCCAACCATGGAAGAACGAAAAGAATTGCAATCGCTCCAAACATTAACAACACACCACCTAACTTATCAGGTACAGCTCGTAAAATTGCGTAAAATGGCGCTAAGTACCAGTTAGGAACAATATGGGCAGGTGTAACTAGTGGATCAGCAGGGATGTAATTATCAACCTCTGCCATTAAGTTAGGCCCAAAAAATATAACTGCAGAAATAAGTACACCAAAAACACATACTGCTATGGTATCTTTAATTAACATGTAAGGAAAAAAGTTTACGGTATCGTTTTTGGATCTGATATCTATTCCAGCAGGATTATTCGATCCGTGAACATGCACAGCTGCAACATGCAAACCAACAACGCCGAATATAACAAATGGAAGAACATAGTGAAGAGCAAAAAATCTATTTAATGTTGCGTTTCCAACTGTGTAATCTCCAAGTAACCAAGTCTTTAAACCTTCACCTACAATCGGAATAGCACTAAATAAGTTTGTAATAACAGTAGCTCCCCAATAAGACATCTGACCCCATGGAAGAGTGTATCCAAGAAATGATGTTGCCATCATTAACAAAAATATAAAAACACCTAGTATCCAATTCAGTTCTCTTGGATATTTATAAGAACCATAATACATTGCTCTTACAATATGAATAAAGACGATGATAAAGAAAAATGACGCTCCATTAGAATGAATGTATCTTAAAAGCCACCCATAGTTGACATCTCTCATTATTCTTTCAACACTATCAAAGGCCATTTCAGTATGCGGGGTATAATTCATAGCAAGAAAGATCCCACTCACTATCATTGTAATTAATGTGATTGTTGCTAAAGCGCCAAAACTCCAAAAATAATTACAGTTCTTAGGCATTGGATACTCACCATATTCTTTTTGAAAATATGATATTATAGGAAGTCTAAATTCAATCCAGTTTAAAACAGGATTTTTATATTTTCTAGGTTCTGAATTTCCACTCATAATTAACCAATCTTAATAGTTGTGTCGTTTAAAAAAGAATATGGGGGCACTGCCAAGTTTTCAGGTGCAGGACCTTTTCGTATTCTACCAGAAGTATCGTAGTGTGATCCGTGGCATGGACAATACCAACCATTATATGCGCCTTTGCTGTCGGTTAACTTTTGACCAAGGGGAACACATCCAAGATGCGTACAAACACCAACCAAAACTAACCATTCATCTTTTTTAACACGGTTTATGTCTTCTTCAGGATCTTTTAAGTCTGCGATGTTTACTTTTTTTGCTTCATCAATTTCGTCTTTTGTTCTTTTACGTATAAATACTGGCTTACCTCTCCACTTCACAGTTATGCTTTGTCCTTCTTCTATAAGACTTATATCAACCTCAGTTGTTCCTAAAGCAAGAGTATCCTCTGCAGGGTTCATACTTTTAAGGAAAGGCCATATAAAAGCTGCTGTTCCTACGGCACCAATTGAAATAGTGCTTAGCTGCAAAAAGTCTCTTCTTTTACTATCGGGTTTTTCAGACATAATGTGGTTTTCTGTTATAGCGTAATATAGTTTAAATTCGATAAAAAATACTAAATTATATGTGCCAGCGTGACGCAATCATAAAAATACTATAGATGAGAATTAATGCGAATTGCCTTATATCAACCCGACATACCTCAAAATACAGGCAATATATTTCGACTAGGTGCTTGTTTAGGAGTTTCAGTTGATATTATTGAACCTACTGGTTTTATTTTTGATGATAAAAAATTCAAAAGAAGTGCAATGGATTATATCGATCATATTGAATATCAAAGACATGTCGATTGGGAACATTTTTATGAGTGGTCACAAAAAAATAAATTTAGGTTAATACTAATGACCACCAAAACTAATCAAAGCTTCTATAAATTTCAATTTAAATCATCAGACATTCTCTTATTTGGAAGAGAAAGTGCTGGGGTTCCAGATAATATTCATCAAATAGTTGATCACCGACTTACTATACCGATGAAAGAAGGGGTAAGATCAATAAATTTAAGTAGTTCTGTTGCTTTAGTTTTAGGAGAAGGACTTCGACAAACAAATAATATTTAGCTTAGGGTTCCCATTTTCCCATTCTGATAATCCAACATTACTTTCTTCATATCCCCTTCAGTATTTGTAACAAAAGGTCCGTACCTAACAACAGGTTCGTTTAACGGTTCCCCTGCTAAAACTAAGTAAGATCCAGTTGATGAGATAGAAGTTAAATTAATCATATCAGATGACTGATCAAAATAAATCATCTGCCCTTTTCTAGCAATTTGATTTTCATCATGAAATTTCAATTCTCCATCTATTACGTAAACCATTACCGTTTGATTTTTAGAGATATCCAAATCTATCAAGCTTGGTTTAGTAAATTGAACATCAAATATTGAAACGGGTGAATATGTCTGTACATCTGAAGAAGTATTTTTAACCTTTCCAACAAGTACTTTAATTAAAACATCATTACCTTCATCAATTGTAGGGATGTCATTTTTTTTTATATGTTGATACCAAGGTTTAACTTTTTTATGTTTTTGAGGAAGATTTACCCAAATTTGTAATCCTTGCATTACTCCACCACTATTTTTAAATTTATCTGTAACTAATTCTGAGTGTATAAGGCCTGAGCCTGTAGTCATCCATTGAATGTCTCCTGTCTCAATATCAGCTTGACCACCCCATGAATCTTTATGCTCAACTTCCCCACCTAATAAATATGTGATTGCCTCAAAGCCACAATGAGGGTGGGCTGGCACACCTGTTGCTCCTCCTGGCTCATAATTTATTGGTCCAAAATGATCAAATAACAGAAAGGGATCATTTTCTCTCATTTCAGGAACAGGGAAGGCTCTTGTCACAGGAATGCCGTCCCCTTCAAAAGTTTTCATACAATCTTTAACAGTAACAATTTTTCTCATAATATTCTAAATGGTTATCAATTTATAAATTTCAATTTTAAAATCATTGCATCATTGGGGTGATACAAAAAAAAGAACAATCAACAAAGTAATAGAAAAAAATTACGCTGAAGTAGCTAATTTATAATACTATCTATTTTATTTAGACATTTTTTTATACCTAACTCGTAATTTGTTTTAATAAAATGTTCTTTGAGTATTTCTACCCATTTGAATTTAACCTGAGATCGATAAAAACAATTTAGAGGAAAAGGCATATTAAACATTTTTAAGATTTCTTGACGTATGACATCATTCGTTAAAACGGCCAGTGACTCGTGTATATATTTTTCAACAATTGATTGCGTTTTTTTATCTATTAAAGGCAGATCAAATAAACCAAGAAAACGAAAGTATCTGTAGATTCTTAAGTAATCCTCCTTAATCCTATCCTCTATTTCTCCAATAAATTTTATAACTTTTGCCTGAAGGTCTTCCTGACCATTATAATAATCATACAGTTTAGAATCTTCCCCAAGATACAGTGCATTAAATGTAAAATCGCGTCTTGCTGCATCCTTCTTCCAATCTTTAGTAAATAATACAGAAGTATGTCTCCCTAGTTGGTTAATATCTTCTCTTAGAGAAGTTATTTGAATTTTTTTATTATTTGGATAAGCAATAATGGAGCCATACCTAATGGCATAATCGTCATATTCAATTTTATGCTCTTTTAATAATTGCAGAACTTCATTTGGTTCTAAATTAGTTGCAGAGTCAATATCTGCAATTTCTCTATTCATCAAAAAATCTCGTATGCTCCCACCCACTAAACGAATCTCTGCATTTTGATTTTTAAAAATAGAAAATAAAATTTTTATATGCTTCTCATCTATTAAGGTGTTGATTTTATTATTGCTCATATCTAGCTATTTTTTTAAAACAATTTATATTATATGAATGATGTCGATGCTTTCAAAAGAAAATACCAGTGAAATTTTTGAGGATATCAAAAGAAATTTAACTCGAGGTGTTAAAGACAGAAAGCATACTTTTCATACACCTGTTTTTTGCAATGTAGATAATGAAAATAATATTGAGTCAAGAGTAGTAGTTTTACGTCAATTTGACTCTCCAAATATGGTTTTAAATTTTCATACTGATTTTAGGTCCCCAAAGGTTTTCAGCCTTCAACAAAACAATAATTCTTTATTTGTTTTTTATGATCATAAATTAAAAATCCAATTGCGCATTAAAACAATATCTACAATTAATAATCAAAATAAAGTTACTGAAGAAATGTGGGATAAAACAAAATTGTTTAGTAGAAAATGTTATTTAACTGAGAAAGCTCCTAGCTCTCCTACCAACTTACCAGAAGATGGGATTGATGAGAGTCTTGGAGGAAAAGAGCCTACTTTTGAAGAAAGTGAAAAGGGTTATAAAAATTTCACAGTTGTTCAAAATCAAATTAAGCAAATTGATTGGCTCTATTTAGCTGCTAGTGGACACAGAAGATTGAAGATTATTATAGAGAAAAAAATACCATCTTTTCAATGGATCATACCCTAGTATAAAATAAAGTTATCAATCACTCTAATTTTGCTTAAGTAGAAAGCAATAAACAATCTTGATTTTTCATTTAACTTACTAATATTCAAATTTTCTTCACTTCTTACTTCACAGTAATCAATATTTGATATTCCAGTACTTTTTAATTCGTCTTCTATACTTTGTAAAATTTCTTGGTTCAAATTTTTTTTTAAATTTATTAATTTTGAATTTATAATTTTAGCACACTCATCAAATTGTAGTCTTTGGTTTTGATTAAAAGTAGAATAACGCGAGGAGTAACTCATACCATTTAAATCTCGAATTGAAGGACATTTAATTAAATTTATTTTTAAGTTATTTTGAATAATTAGTTGCTCAATTATTTTTAATTGTTGAAAATCTTTTTCGCCAAAAAAAACTCTACAAGGTTTTATTAAATCAAATAGAATTTTTACAATGGTTGTTACTCCATCAAAATGTCCTGATCTCGATATATCGCAAAGTATATCTCTGTATTTGAATACTGTTTTTTTTGAATTAACACCTCTTGGATATATTTCTTTTATGGAAGGCGCAAAAATGATTTCACAGTGTGCCCTGGCTAATATGTCGACATCTGTGTCAAATGTTTTGGGATAGTTTGTAAAATCATTTTCGTCATTAAATTGAGCAGGGTTAACAAAAATACTAACAATATTTATTCCATCAAATTTTTTAGCTTCAGTTAGTAATGACAGATGTCCAGCGTGAATATTTCCCATAGTTGGAATAAAGTTAATTTGTTTTTTATTTTTCTGTAAATCAGACACTATTTGAGTGATTTCTGATATATTTTTGATTATTTTCATATTTTTTTGAGTATCTATTTGACTTATATACGATCAATTCGTAATAGGGCTCAAAAATTAGATTTATTATGAAAAGAACATATCAACCAAGTAAACTTATAAGAAAACGTAGACACGGGTTTAGAGCTAGAATGGCAACTAAAGCTGGAAGGCAAATTATAAACCGTCGTCGTGCAAAAGGAAGAGCTCAACTTAGCGCTTAAGTAGGCCTTATGGCCCCAGAATTATTTACCATAAAAAAAAGAGCAACTTTTGTTCATATCAGAGATAATGGTGTGTTTATTCGAAGCAACAACATCAACGTCCAAAAGTTGATAAATCAAGATTTAGATAATAAAATAGGGATCGGCTATACTGCAACTAAAAAAATTGGTAATGCAGTGAAAAGAAATAAAGCAAAAAGAATTATGAGGGAATTGGCAAAAAAAATATTGATTAAATGTAAAAGAAATACTTATTATGTGTTAATAGCCAAAACTTCAATTTTGAATACCAAATTTAAAGATTTATTAGAGGAGTTAGATAAGGTAGTTAATGTTAAATAAAATTATAATATTCCCTTTCTTATTATTTATTCGAGGATATCAGCTTATAATTTCTCCAATGTTAGGTTCAAATTGTCGTTTTATGCCTACTTGCTCAGAGTATGCGATGGAGTCCTTAAAAGAATATGGATTAATAAAAGGAATTTTTTTATCAATAAAAAGAATTGGAAAATGTCACCCATGGGGAAGCCATGGATATGACCCTATACCAACTAAGATGGAAAAAAAATAAATATGAACGAACAAAAAAACTTGTTTTTAGCAATTGCAATTTCGATAGCCATAATTATTTTTTTTCAACTTCTTTTTCCAACACCTATATCTGAGCCAATCCAAAGTGCAGAAAATGAAGTTTTAGCTCCGGCTACATCAATTGATGAACCCAAACAAAACACTATAGAAATCATTAAACCAAAAGAAGATGTTCTTGCAATTAATGAAAGAGTAACAATTCAAACACCTTCTTTAACTGGATCAATAAATTTACAAGGCGCAATATTAGATGATTTAACTTTATCGAATTATAAAGTCAGCTTGGATGATAACTCAGACAATATTGATTTATTATCACCTGATGGAACATCAAATCCTTATTATATCGAGTTTGGTTGGAAAGCATTAAACAATCAACAAGCACTATTACCAAATTTAGATACTATTTGGGAATCAAACTCTTCAAATTTAACACCAGGCAATTCAGTAAAACTAAGCTGGACAAGTGATGATAATAATACATTTATTATTAATTTTTCAATTGATGAAAATTATATGTTTTCAGTTACTCAAGAGGTAATTAATAACAGTTCATCAAAATTAGAAATTTACCCCTACAGATTAATAAAAAGAATAAACACACCCAAAACAATTAATTTTTTTATTTTGCATGAAGGTTTAATAAGTCTTGTTAATGATGAACTGCTAGAAAAAAATTATGATGATTTACTAGATGACTGTTCTGCCAGTATGCCTGTTAAAGATACCTTTTGCGATGCAAAAGGGCAAGGAGGCTGGTTAGGCTTCACAGATAAATATTGGATGTCAGTCTTAATCCCTGATCCTAACGAGCCAATAAATGTTAACTATCGTCATGGTAATAATGGAAGAGACAGTTATAGAACCGGTTATGTTGGGCAAATATTTAATATATCCCCTGGTGAAACAATTAGTTATGAGGGCAAAGTATTTGCTGGTGCAAAAAAACTTGATATCTTAAGTGATTATCTGGATAAGTTATCTATACCACGTTTTACAGATGCAATTGATTGGGGATGGTTTGCTTTTTTAACTAAACCTGTTTCATATGCAATTAATTGGTTCTATGGATATGCAGGTAATTTCGGTCTAGCAATAATTGCCTTTACTATATTAATGCGACTAATTCTTTTTCCATTGGCACATGCATCATTCAAATCAATGGCAAAAATGAAAAAACTTCAACCTGACATGCAACGATTGAAGGAAACCTATCCTAATGATCGACAAAAAATGCAACAAGAACTGATGGCATTATATAAAAGGGAAGGTGCTAACCCTGTTGCAGGATGTTTGCCTATATTAGTTCAAATACCTATATTCTTCTCACTGTATAAAGTGCTTTTCGTTACTATTGAAATGTACCATGCACCATTTTATGGTTGGATTCATGATTTATCGGCTCCTGACCCTTTAGGAATTTTAACTGTCTTCGGTTTAATCTCTTGGGATGTGCCAGGATTCTTATCAATTATAAATATTGGCATACTTCCAATTTTAATGGGCCTTACTATGTGGCTTCAACAAAAATTAAATCCAGCACCAGCCGATCCGACTCAAGCTAAAATATTTGCTTTACTTCCATTTGTTTTTACATTTGTACTAGCAGGATTTGCAGCAGGTCTAGTGCTGTATTGGTCAGTTAATAATATTCTTTCTATTGTTCAACAGTGGTTCATTCAAAGAAAGATACTCGCTAAAAATGAGTAATGGAAATAAATCCTTAAACAATTTTTTTAAAAATAATGAATTTATTGGATCATTTCAATCTTATAGAGATGTTAAAAATTTAATAAACGCAAATGATTGTTGCTTTATTGGTAGATCAAATGTTGGAAAATCAAGCATCATTAATTCTATAACAAGAAAAAAAAATCTTGCTAAGACCAGTAAAACACCCGGAAGAACTCAGTCTATTAATATCTTTTTAATTAATAATAAAATAAATCTAGTTGATCTACCAGGATATGGATATGCAAAAGTCTCAAAAGTAATGAGGGATAATCTAGAAACTTTAATTCACGAATATATTGAAAATCAGCAAAAGCTTATTCAGGCCTATGTTTTAATTGACGCTAAGGTAGGTTTAAAAAATAGTGACATAGAAATGTTTGATTTATTAAGTGAGTCTAATCGTAAATTCTCAATTGTGTTCACAAAAATTGATAAGTGTTCTAAATCATACCTAGAAGAATTAGAAAATTCTATGCAAAGCTTGATGAAATCATATAATAATCATTTTAATCAATTTTTTTTTTCAAGCGCAAAAAAATTTGAGGGAATAATTGATATCCAAAAAGATATTTATACTTTATCTAAACAATAATGAAATTTGATTTTTTATCAGAAAGTGATCAAGCTTACTTTATTCATAAAGCGTCTACATTAGTAGAAGCTTTACCTTTTATTAGGGAGCATAGTGGTGACACTATAGTGATTAAATATGGTGGACATGCAATGGGCGATCCTAAATTAGCAAAAAGTTTTGCTAGAGACATTGGTCTGATGAAAGAGGTAGGAATTTTCCCTGTAGTTGTTCATGGTGGGGGTCCTCAAATTGCAGAAAAGTTAAAAAATAAAAATATTGATTCAAAGTTTATTGAAGGGTTAAGAGTTACAGACAAAGATACGGTAAAGGTAGTAGAAGATGTATTAGCAAATGAAATCAATGCTGAAATAGTTAAATCTATTAATGAATCAGGTGGAAAAGCAATTGGACTAAGTGGCAATAAAAACACCTTAATAAGCGCATCAAAATTAAAAATAGGAGTTAAAGATTCAGACTCAAATATTGAAAAAATTGTAGATATTGGTTTTGTTGGACAGCCAACAAAAGTAAATACTAAATTTATTCAAAAACATATTAGGGATGGGAACATTCCAGTTATTGCACCTTTAGGTATAGATGATGATGGTAATTCCTATAATATAAACGCTGATACTGCTGCGGGTTTTATTGCAGGTGAGCTTGAAGCAAGTAAACTATTATTGCTAACAGATGTTCCTGGTATATTAGATCAAGATAAGAAGTTAATTTCATCGTTAACTCTTGACGATGCCTCTAAAATAATTGATGAAGATTTTATTGTTGGGGGTATGAAACCAAAAATTCTAACGTGTGTTGAAGCAATGAAAAAAGGTGTGAATAAAACAACTATATTGGATGGAAGAATTCCACACTCTGTAGTTCTAGAATTATTTACGGAGCATGGTATTGGAACACAAATATATTCTTAAATTATGGAAACATTAAATAAACAAATAAAAACCTGGATTTTTGATCTTGATAATACCTTATATTCCGCTGATAGTGGTATTTTTCAACAAGTGCATGACTTAATGGGCAAATTTGTCTCAAATCACTTAAATATTAATTTTCAAGAAGCAAATAAAATTCAAAAGAATTATTATAAGCAACACGGAACAACCCTTAAAGGGATGATGGATAATCATGGGGTAGATCCTGATCATTTTTTAGCAGAAGTACATCGATTGGATTATTCTATAGTTGGACCAAATCATAAACTTAATATTGAACTCAAAAAACTTGAGGGTAGAAAAATTATTTACACAAATGCAAACATGCAGCATGCTATTGATGTTTTAGAGCGTATTGAACTGTCAAATTTCTTTGATGAAATATATGATATTAAAATGGCAAACTATATTCCTAAGCCAGAGTTAGCTCCTTATGAACAACTTATTAAACAATTTAATATTCAAACTGAAAGTACGGCGATGTTTGATGATATTGCGAAAAATTTAGTTCCTGCCAAAAAAGTTGGTATTACTTCTGTGTGGATTGATGCTGGTTACGAAAATTTCAGTGATGATATCCAATCGTCAAAGCAATTTTTAGATCATGAAACAACAAACATTGCAGATTTTTTAGAGAATGTTAACAAAGGAAATGTATGAGTGAATTAAAAAAAATTATTGAAGATGCATTTGAGAATAGAGATCAAATAAACGTGCAGACAAAGGGAGAAATAAGAGACAGTGTAGATGAAACATTAAGTCAACTTGATGCTGGATTAATAAGAGTTTGTGAAAAAAATGATACTAATTGGATCGTTAATCAATGGATTAAAAAAGCTATCTTATTAAGTTTTCGATTAAATGATAATGAAATAATTAAAGCAGCACATGCAACTTGGTATGACAAAGTTCCTAGCAAAACAGCTAATTGGTCAAAAGAAGATCATGAAAAAGCTGGTTTTCGATATGTTCCAGATGCTGTTGTTCGTAAATCTGCCTATATTGCTAAAGGTGTTATTTTAATGCCTTCTTTTGTTAATCTGGGAGCGTATGTTGATGAAGGTACTATGATTGACACATGGGCAACCGTTGGTTCATGCGCACAAATAGGAAAAAATTGTCATATTTCAGGAGGAGCTGGTATTGGTGGTGTCCTGGAACCATTGCAAGCAAACCCAGTTATCATTGAAGATAATTGTTTTATTGGCGCTCGGAGTGAAGTAGCTGAGGGAGTCATAGTTGGTGAAGGATCTGTATTGTCTATGGGCGTATTTATTGGAGCTTCAACAAAAATAATTGATAGAACTTCTGGAGAAATTCACATGGGCAAAGTTCCTGCATATTCTGTTATTGTTCCTGGCACATTACCAGGCAAACCTTTACCTGATGGATCTGTAGGTCCATCTTTGTATTGTGCAGTAATAGTTAAAAGAGTTGATGAAAGAACAAGATCTAAAACATCAATCAATGATTTACTCCGTGATTAATGAACAGCATAGAATTTAATTCAACTAAACTCACTCAAGCTCTTGTAAAATGTAAGAGTGTTACTCCTGTTGATGATGGAGCGCTTGAAATTGTTGAAAAACATTTATCTTCCTTAGGTTTTAAATGTACCCCGTTAGTATTTAGTGATCCAAATTCATATGATGTTAAAAATCTTTTTGCGTCTATAGGTTCATCAGGTCGTCATTTAGCTTTTGCTGGACATACCGATGTAGTTCCAGCGGGTAATGAAGAATCTTGGCGTTTTCCCCCTTTCTCTGCAACTATAGAAGGGGACAAGTTGTATGGTAGAGGGACAGAAGATATGAAAAGTAACATCGCTTGCTTTATGTCAGCCACAAATAAATTCATTGATAAATATAGCAAAGATTTTGGAGGTATTATTTCTTTTATCATCACCGGAGATGAAGAAGGTCAGGCAATAAACGGTACTCCAAAAATTATGGAGTGGACTAAAGAACAAAATATTTCTATAGATCACTGCATAGTTGGGGAACCTACATCTGATAAAAATATTGGGGACAAAATTAAAATTGGTCGAAGAGGATCTATTAATTTTTTTCTAACAGTAAAAGGTATTCAAGGACATACAGCTAATGGTCACCGTGCAGAAAATCCAGTGCATCATTTGTCTAAACTTTTAACTAATATTCTTTCAGAACCACTTGATAATGGAAATCAATATTTTCTTCCATCTTCCATTCAAGTTCCAACATTCGATGTTGGTAATTCTGCGCATAATGTTATCCCTGAATTTGCAAGAGCCACAATTAATATTAGGTTTAATGATGAGCATACTGCTGAGTCATTAATTGATTGGCTAAGAAAAAAGATTGATGAGGTTTTTTCTAAAGAAAAAAATGCTTCGTGTCATTTTACGGAAGAAATTAGCGCTAGATCGTTTATTAATAAAGAAGGCGAGCTTACAGATATAATAACAAAATCAATTTCTGATTCTACAGGACGAAATGAAAAACCTGAACTTGCAACAGATGGAGGGACATCAGATGCTCGCTTTATAAAAAACTATTGCGAGACCACTGAATTAGGAATTAGGAATCAAACGCTCCATCAAATTGATGAATTTGTGTATATAAAAGATCTGGAAGAGCTAGAAAAAATATATTTAAAGATATTAGAAAACTACTTTATTAAAAATTAATAACCTAACTTTATATCTACATCACTTTTTATTTTTTTATTTTTTTTTAAATCTATAAATCTTTTGTATAAATAGCTAATAGACGAATCATGATCTGTAATCGCAGCCACATGTGGGGTAATAGTTATATTTTTATTAGACCAAAATTTATGTTTTTTAATCAAAGGTTCTCTATTAAAAACATCTAAAGATGCAAAAAAGCTTGGATTACTTTTAATATGTTTTATCAAATCCTTCTCATTAACAGCAGGCCCTCTGCCTATATTTATTAGTAATGACGACTTTTTCATTTTTTTTAAAAAATTAGAATTTACAAAATTTTTAGTATTTTTAGTATCTGGTAAAATTGAAACAATTATATCACTTCTTTGTATAAATTTATTTATTGTTTTTTTATTATATATTTCAAATAGCTTATTGTTTGTTGTCATATTTCTTTTAAAACCAATTACATTGTAGCCAAGTTTTTTAATTTTAAGCGCAACAAAATTACCAATATAACCAATCCCCATTATCCCAATAGTTAATTCCTTATTTAAAGGTGTATATCTTTCATTCATCCAAATTTTTTTTCTTTGTGCTTCATCATAAGTTTTTAATTTTAATTGAAATATAAGTATTTGAGAGAGTACATGATTATACATTCTTACTCTCATTGTAGGATCCTTTACCCTAATAATAGGAAGGTTTCCTATATTTGGTAATTTAAGTATGTGATCAACTCCTGCCCCAATAGAAAATATTGCTTTCAAGTTTATCATTTTTGTAAAAATATTACTTGGAAGGTTCCAAACCATAGCTACATCTATTTTAGTTAAATCAACATCATCGTTGATTGTAAAAACTTTATCGTGTTTAAATTTCTTTTTTAAAGTATGAAAAAATTCTTCTTGATTAGAATATGTTGCATAGAAAAAAATATTCATTTTTTTTGATTATCTAAATTTTTTATTAACTGAAGATACTTATTTCCAATAACTTCCCAAGTAAATTCATTTTCTGCTCGTAATTTTGCTTTTTTTCCTAGTTCATTTAATTTTAACTTATTAGAAAGAAGATCTTTTAAAGAATTATAAAGTTCAGACATATCAGAAATAATAATTCCAGTCTCATTATGAATGACCGCTTCTGGAGTACCACCAACATTCGAAGCAATGGATGGAATACCATAATATGCAGCTTCTAAATAAGCAATTCCAAAACCTTCAATGGAATTTTTCTTTGACTCATCAAGTGTAGGCATAACCATAAGATTGATATTTTTGAAAAGATATTTTTTTTGGTTTTCATTAATATCACCTAGAAAAATTACATTTTTGATAATATCTAGTTCCAAAGTTATTTTTTTTAAATTTTCAAACTCAACTCCTGATCCAGCGATTATATACAATATGTTTGGATATTCTAATTTTAACTTTGCAATTACTGACAATATATAAGCATGTCCTTTTCTTTTTTCTAATCTGGCTAAAGTTGCAATCACTGGCTGACCATTTATGTTTAAAATGATTTCTTCATTTAGGTGAATAGTATTTAGAGCACCTGGATAAATACAAGTTATGTTTTGATTGGTGATACCAACATCTTTAACGAGATTTAATGTAAAATTTGAATTGGTAACAATCTGCGTAACTTTATTTAATGTTGAAATAACACGAAATTTTTTTGAAGAATTGTTAATAATTAGTTCGTTTCCATGAGCAAGACAAACAGTAGGTATAGATGATGAATTTAAAGTATCTATTGTTAACTCAAAACTTTTCCAACTATCACCAATAACATGAGAAATTTTATTTGAAGATATTAGTTTCTTTAATTCTGATAATTTTTTTCTTTTTCTAAAAAATTTTATTCCACTAATTCTTTTTATGCGTATATTTTTTTCGTATTTTAAATCATAATAAATATCATTTTTTTTATCATGCCGATCGGCAAGAACCAAAACTTCATGAGTTTTGCTTAATTCAATTGAGAGATTTTCTATAAGATTTTCTATACCTCCAATTTTAGGAGGAAAGCATTGAGTTAAAATAATAATCATTCAATATTGTTAACTATCTTGAAATGAAGATGAAGTGTACGTTTTATTTTAGAAAAGTGAGAGTTTTTATAAATTTTACTTTATCTTTTTTATATGGGTTAATTTAATGAATGTATAAATATGCATAAATTGCATATAACTTATGATTATATATTGCTTTAACTGCATAACAAAAACATTATTTATACTTCAGGAAAGGAATAAAATGATAAAAAATATACTAAATTTTTTTGATCACACTTACAAAAATATTAACGATTATGCTTTTGATAAGGTTGATCTACAACTAGTTAAATACTTTAAAACTGAATATGGTCAAGACTGGCAATCAGCTTTGACAGAACATTTATATAAGAAAAAGCTAAATAATGATAAAAAAGCTGCTTAACAAATTTTTTAGATCATTTACTTTTGATTATGATCGGGAACAAGTTGAAAGATACTTATCTCAATCAACTAATACTTACGATTTAGAACAAAGAATCCGTGAGTTAGATCAAAATAAAAAAACGAATCAATACTATATTTAAATATTACCAGAGTTAGAGGGGCTTAGTTACATTTTGTAACCAGTTCTTCTCCTCTAGGGTAAGAAATATTGATAATTTTTCAAATACCCTCTGGTGATAATCATTAATCCAATTTAATTCTTTTTCATTCAACATACTAGAATCTATAAGGTCTCTATCTATGGGTGCCCACGAAATATTTTCAAATTTAAGTTGATTTTCTTTTTCTTCAACTACAACGATAATATTTTCAATACGTATGCCATATTCACCCTCTTTATAATAGCCAGGTTCATTAGATAAAATCATTCCTGGTAATAATTCAACGCTTGGAAACATGCTCTTTTTGGAGATGCGTTGAGGCGCCTCGTGAACACTTAAAAAACTTCCAATTCCATGACCGGTTCCATGATCATAATCACAATTTATTTCCTGCAAACTCTCTCTTGCTAAATGATCAATATCTGTTCCCTTGGTACCCTTAGGAAAGATATGGGTTGAGAGATTGATATGGCCCTTTAAAACTCTTGTAAATCTGTCTATTTGCTCTTTATTTGGTTTTCCTAATATGATTGTGCGAGTAATATCAGTTGTTCCATCATAATACTGCCCCCCTGAGTCAGATAAATAAATAGAATTATTTTTGAGTGATACTGGGTTATTTTTATCTGCACGGTAATGAGGAAGAGCAGCATTTTTACCAATAGCGGATATAGTATCAAAAGAGACTGAATGAAATAACTCGTTTGGCTCTCTAAAAGATAATAGTTTATTGGCAACAGAGATCTCATTTTCTTCTTCGATACTATGATGGTTTTTTAACCAATATAAAAATTTTGTAATGCTTCCACCATCTCTAAGATGAGCATTTCTAGACCCCTCAAGCTCAATTTCATTTTTAGTTGCTTTAGGAATTAAGCAAGGATTTTGTAAATTTGCAGGTATAAGATTATTATTTAAAGCTAGATGATAAAAAAAATAAGATGTATTTTTATAATCAAAACCAATTTTAATATTTTTAGTTAAGTTTTTAAAAACATGTACAATTTCTTCAATGGGTTTTAAAATCAAAAAATTACTAAGTCTATTTTTTAAATCAGTATTTAATTTTTCAATAGAAAGATATAAAACAGGTTTACTTTCAGCTGAAATAAATAAATAAGAAAATGCAAGAGGGGTATGCAAAATGTCATCTGCTCTGATATTTAATAACCAAGCAATAGAGTCAAGACTTGATAAGAAACAACTATCTAAATTATTATTTTTTAGCTCATTAACTAATTGGTCAACTTTGATTGATGCGTCAATTCCAGCATATTTAATTGGATGGTTAAAAATTATACTATATTTTCGTTCGGGTTTATCTTCCCAAAGTTCATCTATTAAATTAGGTGAGGTAAAATATAATTTTGTTTCTTTCTCTTTGGCTAGCTCAACAATTTTATTTACCTCTTCGATAGAATGAAGCATTGGATCTAAAGCAACACATTTATTTTTATCAAAATGTTTACTTAATTCTGAAGAAAAATCGTTCCAATGTAATAAGGAAATAGCATTTTCATCTATTTGTTCTTTAGCCTGAAAAGTATACCGGCCATCTACAAATAAATTAGATGTATTTTGACAAATTATTGCTCTCCCCGCAGAACCTGAAAAATTAGTAGCCCAATACAACCTCTCTGCATCAGGAGGGATATATTCATTTAAAAATTCATCTGTTCGATTAATAATTAAAGAGTCTATTTCCTTATCTTTTAATTTTTGTTGAATTTTTGCAATTTTAAAATTTTTCATAAACTTCTAAATATATCTAGATCGATATTTCCTCCAGAAATCATAACAACAACAATTTTATTTTTTAAATCTATTTTTTTAGATAACGCAGCACTAGCTGCAACAGCACCTCCAGGCTCCACAACAATTTTTAAATGTTCAGCTAAAATTTTAATAGAATTTTTTACTTCTTGGTCTTCTACAACAATTCCTCCTGATAAAGTTGTAAGATTTATTGGAAAAGTTAATTGTCCTGGTTGAGGTGTAATAATAGCGTCACAGATAGATTGAAATCCAGGTTTATTTGCAGTTATTTTTTTATTAAAGAGTGAAATTTTTGTATCATCAAAACCATATGGCTCTACGGCATATGATGTAAGATTAGGATATTTATATTTCAAATAAGTTGATGTACCTGCTACTAGACCTCCACCTCCACAACAACATAAATAGATATCTGGTGTAATAGATAAATTCTCTAAATCCTTAGTAATTTCATATCCTGCCGTCCCTTGTCCAGCTATGATATCATAATCGTCATAAGGTTTTATAAGTATTCTGTTTTCTTTCTTCTCAATCTCGTTTCCTATTTCTTCTCTTATTTCTTTTTGGGGATCATACAAAATAACTTCTGCTTTATATTTGCGAGTATTTTCAATTTTAATTTTTGGTGCATTATTCGGCATAATAATTTTGGCGCTAATGTTATTTTGTAATGCAGCATAAGCTACAGCTTGCGCATGATTACCAGAAGAGTATGCAACAAGGCCTTTTAATTTTTGCTCTTTAGAAAGTTTGCTGATTTTATAAGTAGCTCCTCGATGTTTAAATGATCCTGTTTTTTGTAAATTTTCTAACTTAAAATAAATTTTTGCTTCCAATAATTGATTTATGTAGTCATTTGATATTAATGGAGTCTTAACAAGCAAATGCTTAATTTTTTCATAAGCGGTTTCAATATTTGAATAATTAAAATCTGACATTAATTTTGTATTTTATTTGAATTGATGAGAAAAAAATATATTTAATTAAGTATGAACGAAGAAAATATTGTATCCCCTTGTATTAGTGTCTGCAAAACTGACCCTGTTAGTGGTTATTGCTACGGATGTGGAAGATCTAGCGATGATAAGAGAACTTGGAAAGATGAAAATACCACAAACGAATGGAAATTAAATAATATTGAAGAACTAAAAGGCCGTCTTAAAGGATGGCAATTAGAAGCTTTTAATGAGTCCTATAAATCAAAAAAAGAAACTGGATTATCTTTAATTAAAAAGAAATTATTAGAGTCCCGTAATAATTAAAATAATTATCAGATTAGTAATCAATTTTTTTTAAGTACAAACCATTTGCTGGGGCAGTTTGACCAGCTACCTCTCTATTCTTGGAATTAATTATATCTATAATTGTTTTATTAATATTACCTTTAGCAATATCAACTAATGTGCCAACCATTATTCTTACTTGCGAATGTAAAAAAGATTTTGCACTTATCTCAATGATAATCTGCTCATCTTTGTTATCAATAGAAACACTATCAATTGTTTTAATACTATTTTTAGATTGGCAATGTGCAGAACGAAATGCATTCAAATCATGTTTTCCTAAAAAAGAAAATGACTCACTTTTCATTTTTTCAATATCCAAATTCTTGTAAACACACCAAGCACGATTTACATCGATTGTTAAAGGAGGTCTTCTATTAATAATCTTATATTCATACCATCTTTTTTTTGCAGAAAATCTTGCATGAAAATCATCCTCAACTAATTCCGCTTTTTGAATTGCTATAGGCTGAGGTCTTAAATGCTGATTTAGCCCATCTCTAATTACATCTGTTTCAATTTTTTTACTTAGAGTAAAAGAAGCTACTTGACCATAAGCATGCACACCTGCATCTGTTCTCCCAGCTCCAAAAATTGTTACTTTTTCATTTGATAGTTTGATTAAAGCCTCTTGAAGAGCGCTTTGAATAGATTGTCCATTTTCTTGTTGCTGCCAACCAACAAAATTTGTGCCATCATACTCAATCACAATTTTATAATTATGCATTTAATTTATCTTGAATTGAAAAAATAAAACCACGTAAAAAATCTTCTAGTCTAACTACTTTTTTTCCTTCTCGTTGAATAAGTAAGGGCAGAATAGCTCCATCTTTACAAGCAATCATAAAATCTTTATTTAAAATTGTTGAACTTTCTCCTAATTCATTAATTTTTTTTGCCTTTATAATTTTTATTCTCTCTCCTCTATAAGTAAACCATGACCCTGGCTTTGGTCCGTGCGCACGTATGTGGTTATAAACATCATCAGATGAATTATAAAAATTAATTTTTCTATCTTCAGATATAAATTTATTTGCATACGTAACTTTGTTTTCATCTTGTTTTTTTCTAATTAGTTTATTTTCAAATAAAAGTGGTAGAGTTTCCATTAGGGTTTTTTTGCCAAGATTAGTAAGATTTATAGTTAAATCATCACTATTTATATCTTTATCAATTGCAAAACTCTCTTGCATGAGAATATCCCCTGCATCAAGCTTAGGGGAGATGCTAATTACACTAATTCCTGTTTTCTCATCACCTGCCAATAAGGCATGCTCTATAGGGGCTGCCCCCCTCCATCTAGGCAATAAAGATACGTGGATATTAATACATCCATATTTTGAGATATTTAAAAATTTTGAAGGTAAGATTAATCCATAGGCAATAACAATAATTAAATCAGGCTCTAAACTTTTAACCTGTTCTATTGCTGTATCGTCAATTGAAGTAGGATGAAAAACTGCTATGTTATTTTTTTCTGCAATTTGGTGTACATCACTTTTTTCAATACGCATTCCTCTATTTTTTTTTCTTGGAGGCTGTGTAAAAACACCAACTATATTTAAATTATTTTCAATTAAAATATTTAAATGTTGAGCAGCAATATCAGGTGTGCCCATAAAAATAATTTTTTTATCTTTCATTTATTTTTTTAAATGTTGTAATTTTTTAACTTTTTTTATTAACATGTTTCTTTTCAGAGAAGATAAATAATCGACAAATAATTTCCCTGACAAATGATCGATTTCATGTTGTAAAATTCTTGCCTCAAAGCCATCTATTTGCTTCTTTATTATTTTTTCATTTTCATTGATGTATTCTAAAATAATTTCTTTTGGTCGCTCTACCTCCGCATATTGCTCTGGTAATGATAAGCACCCCTCTTCCATTACAACCGTTTCTTCAGAATATTGAATAATTGAAGGGTTAAATAAAATATAGTTAACTTTTTTGTTATTTTCTTTATCTTCAAAATTGATTGTAACAATTTGCTTTAAAATCCCGACTTGATTTGCTGCTAGTCCCACTCCTGGAGCCTTGATCATTGCTTCCATCATATGATTAGCAATGTTAATATCTTCTTTAGAAATAATTTTTAGTTTATTAGCTTTTTGACGTAAAACAGGATGTGGAACTAATAATATTTCCATAAAAATAACTAAACTATTTTTTTTCTAGATTGAAAAGCAGTATTGAGAGTATTCTCATCTAAATAATGCACCTCTCCTCCAATTGGTATTCCTTGCGCTAATCGCGTTACTGTTAAATCTTTAAAGATTTCTAATTTATCTGCGATGACATGGGTTGTTGTTTGTCCTTCCATCGTTGTACTTAATGCTAATATTACTTCTGTAATTTCATTTTGTTCAATTCTCTTTAAGAGTTTAGTTATTGTAAGTTCTTCTGTGCCAATACCATTTATTGCTGATAAGGATCCTCCTAGGACATGGTATAAACCTCTATAAAAACCTGTTCGCTCAAATGTCCACAAATCGGCAACATCTTCAATAATACAAATTGATTTTTTATCTCTATTAGAGTTTGAACAAATATTGCAAGGATTAGTCATATCAACATTTCCACAATTAGAACATTCACTAATTAGTTTATGAGAGGACTCTAAAGTTTGTATTAGGGGTAATAACGACCGATCCTTATTTTTTAAAAGATATAGGGCAATTCGTTGAGAAGATCTTCTTCCTAAACCTGGTAATTTAGAAATATCAGTTATTAATTTTTCTATAGCTGATCCGTCCATTACTTAAAAAGGTAATTTCATTCCTGGGGGCAATGGCAATCCACCAGTAACAGATTTCATTTCTTCTTGCGCTGCCACCTCTCCTTTTTGTTTAGCATCATTAATAGCTGCCACAATTAAATCTTCTGTTATTTCTTTGTCTTCAGGTTTCAGTAAACTTTCATCAAGGTCTATTCTCTTTACTTCACCTTTTGCAGTAGCAACAACTTTTACCAGTCCTCCTCCTGACACACCTTCAACTTCAATAGCATTAAGTTTTTCTTGTGCATCTGCCATTTTTTTTTGAAGCTGCTGAGCTTGCTTCATCATATTACCTATATTTACCATTATATCTCCTTTTGCTTTTCAGAATTAGTTTCATCAATTGTTTCATCAACCGTATCCGTAATATCAGTAATAGAATGAATACTCAAACCTGGAAGAGCCTCTAGTATTTTTTTTATTTCAGGATGATTTTTCATAACTTTAATTTCATTTTGTTGATTAACAACATCTTCTTCGCTAAGAGAACTGCCAACATTGCTATCCGAAGAATGAATTTGCCAAATTCTACCTGTCCACTTTGAAATAAATTTTGCGACATTCCTATTGAAGTGTGGGTCTCTTATAGCAGAAGTATTGATTATGACCTCCCCTTCCTTAAATGAAATTAATTTTACAGAATTATACAACTGAGCATGAAGTAATGCCTCTCTCTTCATATAAAAATAATCAACAAATTGTCTAAAGTTAGAAATTTGTATCGCAGTAGTTATTATAGGTTCCTTTTTAGCAGTTGATTTAATATTACTTGTGGTACCTTCTAAATCAATTTTTTTTTTTACTAAATTATCTGATATTTCTAATTTAGGTTGATCAATCTTTTTTTGAAAACTTTTTTTATTTGGTTCTTCTGGTTGAGGGTTATTATTAATAAAAATAAGTCTTACAATTATCATCTCTCCATGTTGAAAGAGGTGAAAACCATTTTGTAATTCTTGAAAGCCTTTAAATAATACTTGCCACATTACACTAAGAGAATTCATTGTTAATTGAGTTGCAAACTCACTTCCTTTAACTCTTTCTAATTCAGGAATTGAAATGTCATTTTTTATATCTGGTGAAATTTTGATTTGAGTAATAGAATGTATGACATTTAATAGTTCTTCAAAAATCATCAAAATATCAGCTCCAGAGTTATATAGGTTCCTAAATAAATCTAATGATTCACTAGCCTGACCTTTTGCTATATGCCCTAGAAGATCATAAATTTTTCCTCTATCAGCTAATCCTAACATCCTTGCAACTGTTTCGGCGCTGACTTTAGTATCAGTATTAATAATAGCTTGATCAAGTAAACTTAATGAGTCCCTGACAGAACCATCACCTGCCCTCACCAATAGAGAAACTGCATCTTCATCAATTTTCACTTTTTCTAATTGTGAAATTTTTTTAAGATGTTCAATTAAATCTCTAGATTCTACTCTTTTGAGATCAAATCTTTGGCATCTTGATAAAATTGTAACAGGAATTTTTTTGACTTCAGTAGTAGCAAAAATAAATTTCACATGCTCTGGCGGCTCCTCTAAAGTTTTAAGCAATGCATTAAAGGCACTCTTTGAGAGCATATGCACTTCATCAATTATAAAAATTTTAAATTTACAATTTACTGGCTTATACTTAACATTATCAATAATTTCTCTAACATCATCAACACCAGTCTTACTTGCTGCATCCATTTCAATAACATCTAAGTTATGATCAGATCTAATTGATTTACATGAATCACAAGTACCACATGGTTCACAACTATCGTCTTTCTTATTTTCACAATTCAAGCTCATTGCAATTAATCTTGCAGTGGTTGTTTTGCCAACTCCTCTTACTCCCGTTAAGAGATATGCGTTTGCAATTCTGTTAGTTATAATAGCATTAGTTAAAATTTGAACCAAAGTTTCTTGCCCTATTAAATCAGCAAAAGTTTGTGGCCTGTATTTTCTTGCCAATACTTTATATTCTATTTTTTCATTCATAATTATAAAGAAGGTTCAAGACCCGAACAAACTTGGTACAGCTGCTTCTTTTCAGACCTGACTGGATTAACAAGCAATTCGCCCTCAAACCTTCATATCTACTATATCATGTAAGAATAAAAAAATAACTTGTGTTTTAGATTTTATGTTTATTTTTTTCTAAAATTAGATTTTTTATAAACACCTAAAATCTTAATTTCTTTACAGAAAAATTTCATTTCCTCTAAAGCCAATTTAACTGAATTATTCTCAGGATGCCCCTCAAAATCAATATAAAATTGAGCAACGTCAAAACCTTGTGGGTGAATATAACTTTCTAATTTAGTGATGTTGACACCATTACTAGCAAAACCTCCTAAGCATTTATATAAGGATGCAGGAATACTTCTCACAACAAATACCAGAGTTGTTATAATATTGCTCTCACTAGGTTCTATGTCGCTTTTATCTTTTGACATAATTAAAAATCTAGTAACGTTATGCTCTGCATCTTGAAAATTAGCTTCAAGAACATCTAAATTATAAATCTCTGCTGCTAGAGATGAAGCAATAGCAGCATCTTCTTTATTATTAAGTTCTGATATTTTTTTTGCTGAGCCAGCTGTATCCGCAGCTATTACTATTTGTTTATTTAATTTGATTATTTTGTTTCTACACTGTGCAATTCCTTGCTCATGACTATGAACTCTCTTAATGTCATTAATATTTGTCCCTGGCACTGCAAGTAAGTTGTGCCTTACTTCAAGAAAGTATTCTCCGATAATATTTAAATCAGAGTCAGGTATTAGTCTTTGCGTATCTGCAACTCTTCCAGCTTGAGAATTTTCAATTGGAACTAATGCTATGTCAGCTTTATCATCTCTAACACAAGCAAACATTTCTTCAAATGTTGAACAAGGTAAGCTTTTAGCATCTGGAAAGACATTTTTTCCAGCTTGCTCACTGTATGCTCCATTAACTCCTTGAAAGGCAAAGCTATTTGTTTTCATCTTTATTTTTTAAAATATTTTCTATTAGCATTAAATCTTCAAATGTATCTACACTAATTGGAACATTTTCTACATAAGTTATTCCAATTTTAATCCCTGCATCGAGTGCTCTTAATTGCTCTAATTTTCTATCTATTTCATTTTTGGATGGAGGTAATGAAATAAATTTTTTTAGAGCATTAGGTTTAAAACTATAAATTCCAACATGCTGATGAATATTTTTTATTTCGGTTTTAAATATTTTATAAAAATCTAAACTGTCACCAACAAGACCCTCTTCTTTCCAATCTACAGAAACTTTTGTGATATTTTCATTTTTTATTTCTTCACTTGATATGTCTGTTGCAATTGTGCCAATATCATAACCATGATGCAAAGGTATATTAGCGCTTTGAATGTTTTTATAATCTATCAGAGGCATATCACCTTGAAGATTAATTATGCTTTCATAATCATCTTTATTTTTAAGTAAGTTGAATGCTGCAAAAACTCTGTCAGTTCCAGAGGGTAGATTAGGATCAGTCATTATCGCCTTACCTCCTTTTGAGATAATTAAATTAAATACTTCATCTTCACTACAAGCAACATAGACATCCCCTGTCTTAGAGTTAATTCCTTGCCTCCAAACTCGCTCAATCATGGGAATACCATTAATTTTTGCCATTGGTTTATTTGGAAAACGCTGTGATGCCATTCTGGCTGGGATAATTATTGCAGTTTTCATAAATTATGCGACAATTAAGCAGTATTTAATTTTTTGCAGGACGTTTTCATTTCTATTCATTTTAAAAAAAATCTATATAGATGTTTTACACATGTCTGGACTTGAAGTTAACAAAATTTTGGCTTCCATTATATTAGCAATACTTGTAGTGACGGTTATTGGTCATTTAGGTGATATAATTATAGATACAGAACATCATGAAATGAAACAAACTGCATATAAAATTGATGTTCCTGAGTCTGGTGAGGTTGTGCCAGGCGCGGCTCCTAAAGAAGAAATTATCGAACCAATTTCATTAATTTTGGCCAGCGCATCTCTAGAAAAAGGAGAAAAGCTTTTTAAAAAATGTAGCGCATGTCATAACTATGAAAAAGATAGTGCAAACAAAGTTGGTCCAAATTTATGGAATTTAATTAATAGACCAAAAGCAAATGTAGATGGTTTTGCATATTCAAAAGCATTAGCTGAATATGGTGGCGAATGGAGCTACGAAGAACTAGCTGAATTTTTATATAAACCAAAGAAATTTGTTAAAGGAACTAAAATGAACTTTGCTGGTCTTAAAAAAGTTCAAGATAGAGCTAACATTGTTTTATTTTTAAGAGAACAAGCTGAAAATCCTGTTCCACTTCCATAGCTTTATTGATGAATAATTCCCTTCAGGAATATCTAAATTTTGCAAACAAACTTGCTGATGCAGCAGGAATTACTTCAATGGAATATTTTAGAACTTCCTTAAGTATTGATAATAAAAAAGATGAAAGTCCAGTTACTATTGCAGATAAAAATACTGAATTAAAAATTCGATCATTGATAGAAAATGAATATCCTGATCATGGAATTTTGGGAGAGGAGTTTGATAGTGTAAATCCAGATGCAGAATTTATATGGGTTATAGATCCAATTGATGGCACTAGAAGTTATATTGCAGGACACAAAGATTTTGGAAATTTAATATCTTTAACGCAAAATAAAAAACCTATTATTGGTATTATTAATTGTCCTGCACATGATGAGAGATGGGTTGGAGCAAAAAATCAAAGCTCAACTGTTAATCAACAAACTATAAATACTTCTAGTGTAACAGCAATTGAAGATGCTTATATTTTTACTTCTGGTCTATATTTTGATGAACCTCACCTAAGAAATGCGGTGGATAAAATTAAAAACAAAGTAAGGTATTTTCGTTATGGTGGCGATTGTTATATGTATGGCATGGTTGCCTCTGGGTTAATTGATATTGTGATTGAAGATACTCTTAAAGTTCATGATTACATGGCTTTAGTCAATGTTATTGAGGGTGCAGGAGGCGTGATATCAGATAAATTTGGTAACGAAATTACCACAGATTCACATGGAAGTGTGGTAGCTTCAGCTAATAAAGAACTTCATTCCAAGTTGATTTCGCTAATAAATGAATAAATTTAATTTAAATTTATTTTAAAGTAATTATATTAATTTTATGAAAACTTTAAAAACAGCCTTTATCATTATTCTATTTACTATTTCACAAAATGTATTTGCAAATACAACAATATCTCATGCTATTGCTATGCACGGAGAGCCAAAATATAATGAAGATTTTCTTAGTGTTGAATATGTTAGCAATAGTGCAGAAAAAGGGGGCAATATAGTAAGGAGCTCAATTGGAACTTATGATACATTTAACCCTTTTACACTAAAGGGTACATCTGCCGCAGGTATTGGATTTTTATATGAGAGTCTAACAACTGGCTCTAGTGATGAAGCTTTCACAGAGTATGGACTTTTAGCAGAAACAATAGAGTGGCCTGAAGATAGATCATGGGTTGTATTTACTCTTAGAGATGAAGCCGTTTGGCATGATGGAAAAAAAATATCTAGTAATGATGTAATTTGGACATTTAATACTTTAATAGAAAAAGGGCATCCATTTTATAAATATTATTACGGCGATGTTAGTGAAGTTATTAAAGTTTCTGAAAACAAAGTTAAGTTTATATTTTCTACAAACACAAATAAAGAACTTCCATTAATTGTAGGCCAACTCCCCGTACTACCTAAACATTATTGGGAGGGTAAAAATTTTGAAGAAACAACTCTTGATATTCCTGTTGGAAGCGGCCCTTATAAAATTAAATCTTTTGATGCTGGTAGATCCATTACATATGAGCTTAATGTAAATTATTGGGGTCTAAAAAATAATGTTGTTCCAATCAAAGTTGGTAAGGATAATATAGGTACGATAAGATATGACTATTATAAAGACAGAGGGGTAGAGAGAGAAGCCTTTAAGTCAGGAGAGATAGATTTCTTTTCAGAAAATACCTCCAAAGAATGGGCTACTGGCTATGATATTAGTGCTGTAGAAGAAGGGTTGATTAAAAAAGATTTAATATCTCATGAAAACCCTCAGGGAATGCAGGCTTTTGCGTTCAATACTCGAAAAGATATTTTTAAAGATAAAAGAGTGAGAAAAGCTCTATCTTATGCTTTTGATTTTGAATGGACAAACAAAAATTTATTTTATGGAGCATATAAAAGAACTGATAGTTTTTTTGAAAACTCAGAGTTAGCTTCAAGCGGGTTACCTTCAAAAGAAGAGCTTGCTTATCTTAATCCATATATTGATTTACTGCCAAAGGAAATTTTCAATACAGAATATACAAACCCAAAAACAGATGGATCAGGTTTTATTAGGAGTGAATTACAAGAAGCAACAAAATTAATTAAAGATGCTGGGTGGAAATTAAGTGATGGAAAACTTGTAAACTCTAAAGGGGATCCTTTTGAATTTGAAATCTTATTGGTCTCTCCTGCTTTTGAGAGAATTGTATTACCATTTATTGATAATTTAGAAAAACTTGGAATTAATGCCTCATTGAGAACAATTGATAGTTCTCAATATCAAAAACGAATTGAAACCTTTGATTTTGATATGGTTGTATTCACTTTTTCACAAAGTCTATCTCCAGGCAATGAGCAAAGAAATTTTTGGGGATCTGATGCGGCAGATACTAATGGCTCTCGTAATGTTATTGGAGTGAAAAATGATGTTGTCGATAGTTTGATAGAAAAACTTATCAATGCAAAAGACAGGGAAGATCTAATAACAATTACCAGAGCATTAGATAGGGTACTGTTATGGAATTATTACGTTATTCCTCAGTGGCATATATCTGCTTACAGGGTCTTGTATTGGGACATGTTTGATCAACCTAAGATAAAGCCTAAGTATTCCCTAGGATTTGATACATGGTGGATTAATCAAAATAAATTTGATTTTATTAATTCTCAAAGATCTTCAAACTAATAAGTTAAAAAATATCATAAATAATATAAAATCATATTAATGGGTGCTTATTTAGTAAGACGAGTTCTTCTTATATTTCCTACACTTTTTGGAATAATGTTAATTAATTTTGCTGTTATTCAGATTGTCCCTGGTGGTCCTGTAGAACAAATGATTGCGCAGATGACTGGAACTGCCGTTGAATCTACTGCTCGTTTTTCTGGAGGCGGTGAAGGAGAACTAAATTCAAGTTTTGATGCTTCCAATTTTGATGATGGCGACTCTAAATATAGAGGTGCCCAAGGTCTTGATCCAGATATTATTAAAGAAATTGAAGTAATGTATGGAATGGACAAGCCAGCTCATGAAAGATTTTTCAAAATGTTAAAAAGTTATATTTTTTTTGATTTTGGCGAAAGTTTTTTTCGTGATCAAAAAGTTACATCATTGGTTTTGGATAAAATGCCAGTATCAATTTCACTTGGTTTATGGACTACATTGCTTGTGTATTTAATTTCAATTCCTCTTGGAATTAGAAAAGCTATAAAAGATGGATCAAGATTTGATATAATTTCTAGCAGTATTGTCACAATTGGTTATGCAATCCCAAATTTTTTATTTGCAGTTATTCTTATAGTTTTTTTTGCAGGTGGTCGATTTTATGATATTTTTCCATTAAGAGGTTTAGTGTCTGAAAATTTTGAAGAGTTAAATCTTCTTGCTCAAATAAAAGATTATTTTTGGCATTTAACTCTACCTTTACTCGCAATGATTGTGAGTGGTTTTGCTGGTTTAACTTTTTTAACTAAGAATTCTTTTATAGATCAAATTAATCAACAGTATGTAATGACGGCAAGAGCTAAAGGCTTATCAGAGAGAAAAGTTCTTTATGGACATGTTTTTAGAAACGCCATGCTTATTGTTATTGCTGGCTTTCCTTCAGCATTTATTGGAATATTATTTTCAAGCTCTTTATTTATTGAGGTTATATTTTCTTTAGATGGCTTAGGTTTACTTGGCTATGAGGCAGCGCTTACAAGAGATTATCCTGTTATTTTTGCAACATTATATTTCTTTTCATTACTTGGTCTTATTATGGGAATTATTGGTGATTTTATGTATTCCTTAATCGATCCAAGAATAGATTTTGAGTCTCGAGAATGAAAAATTTATCACCTCTAAATAAAAGACGTTTAAGCAATTTTGTTAAAAACAAAAGAGGCCTCTATTCTTTTTGGATTTTTTTTGTTTTATTTATAATTTCACTTTTTGCAGATTTTATTGCTAATGAAAAACCACTTCTCATAAAATATGAAAATGAATTTTACTTTCCAATTTTACAATCCTACTCAGAGACAACTTTTGGAGGAGATTTTGAAACTGAGGCTGATTACAGGGATCCATTTGTAAAAAACTTAATTAACTCTTCTGGATGGATGATAATGCCTATAATTCCCTATAAGTATAATACAATTATTCGTGATATGAGTAGTCCTGCCCCCTCTCCTCCAAGTAAAAAAAACTGGCTTGGCACTGATGATCAAGCAAGAGATGTGCTTTCAAGATTAATATATGGATTTAGAATTTCTATTTTGTTTGGCTTTACTCTAACTTTTTTTTCCATGATTATTGGCGTGTCTGCGGGTGCAATTCAGGGTTATTTTGGAGGAAAAACAGATTTATTTTTTCAAAGATTTATGGAGATTTGGTCAGCTATACCTACTTTGTATATTTTAATAATCCTTGCTAGCGTCATACAGCCAAACTTTTGGTGGCTATTAATTATTTTACTACTTTTTAGTTGGATGGGTTACGTAGGAGTAGTTAGGGCAGAATTTTTAAGAGCTAGAAATTTTGATTACATTAGAGCAGCTAAAGCGCTTGGCGTTAGCACAACTAAAATAATTTTTAAGCACATGATCCCAAATGCGACAGTTGCAACTATAACCTTTCTACCTTTTAGTTTGAGTGCTTCAGTGACAGCCTTATCTGGTTTAGATTTTTTAGGTTTTGGTTTGCCTCCTGGTTCTGCATCTTTAGGTGAAATGGTAAACCAAGGACGCAATAATTTACAAGCACCCTGGCTTGGTCTAACAAGTTTTTTTACATTAGGGTTAATGCTTGGTCTTTTAGTTTTTATTGGTGAGGCAGTGCGAGATGCATTAGATCCAAGAAAGACTTTTAATTAACATGAGTCTTATTTCAATTAAAAATTTAACGATTAGCTTTAAAGTAAATCAAAATGTTGTTAACAATGTAAACATAGAAATACCACAAGGCAAAACTGTGGCTATTGTTGGGGAGTCTGGTTCAGGAAAAACATTATCAGCTCTGAGTATTTTAAAATTATTACCTGCAAATGCTAATATAAATAGTGGCAGTATAATATTTAGAGAAAAAAATTTACTTCAACTTCCCTTGAATGAAATTGAAAAAATTAGAGGAAATAAAATTTCAACAATTTTTCAAGAACCTATGTCTAGTCTCAATCCTTTGCATACAATTGATAAACAAATTAAAGAAATAATCACAACGCACAATAAAAAAAATACTTCAGAGCTTAATGCATCTGTTTTAGACTTACTAAAAGAAGTAAATTTAGATGATTTAATGAATAGGCCAAATATTTATTCTTATGAACTATCAGGAGGGCAACGTCAAAGAGTAATGATCGCAATGAGTATAGCTAACAACCCAGATTTATTAATTGCTGATGAGCCTACAACAGCATTAGATGTAACTGTACAACAACAAATATTATCACTTCTAAATAAAATTCAAAAACTAAGGAAAATGTCAATTTTATTTATTAGTCATGACCTTGGAGTAGTTAATAAAATTGCTGATTATATTTATGTTATGAAAGATGGTGAAATTATTGAGCATGGAGAGAAGCTTAAAATTTTTAATAATCCAAAAAATACATACACAAAGCAATTAGTTGGATTTCAAAATAAAATTAGGAAATCTCAAGAAAATAAAGAAATAGAAATTCTTAAAATTAAAGATTTAAAAGTCTGGTATCCTATCAAGAAAGGAATTTTTAAAAAAACGGTTGATTATGTTAAGGCCATAGATGCAATTAATTTTACCTTAAAGAAAAAAGAAACTCTAGGTATTGTGGGAGAATCTGGGTCTGGAAAAACTTCGCTTGTTTTAGCTATTTTAAAATTAATAACTTCATCTGGAACAATAGAATTTGATAAGTTGGATTTAAATGTATTAAAAAAAAATAAACTTAAGAGTATAAGAAAAAATATTCAAATAGTTTTTCAAGATCCTTACTCTTCATTAAGTCCCAGAATGAACGTTGAGGAAATATTAAATGAAGGTATTGATGTACACTTTCCAAAATACTCTTTATTAGAAAAAAAACAAATCTTAAAAGATATTTTAAAAGAAACAGGGATGAATTATGAAAGAGATCATAATAAATACCCTCATGAATTCTCAGGTGGACAAAGACAAAGAATTGCAATTGCAAGAGCACTAATCTTAAAACCCAAAATACTTATTTTAGATGAACCTACATCTGCATTAGATGTAACAATTCAAAATCAAATATTAGATTTACTCCACAATTTACAAGAAAAATATTCTCTTAGCTATATCTTTATAAGTCATGATATGAATGTAATAAAATCAGTTGCTGATAAAGTTTTAGTTTTAAAAAATGGTAAATTAATTGAATATGAAACTTCAAAAAGAATTTTTGAAGATCCAAATAAAGCATATACTAAAAAATTAATTAGCTCAGTAATATAATAATAATTATTCTAAATTAATATTGCTTTCAACATAAATACCTTCACTATTGATACTCCATATATCAACTTGATTATCTTTATTAATGACATTTCTGGCCTCGTAAATACCAGTAGCAATTGCATGATCTTGATTATTATATTTAAACATACCAGATCTACCAATTGGGTGTAAGTTTGGAAATTTTGAAAAATATTCTTTTATAATATTTACATTTTCTTCATAGCCTTTTTCAATTACTGGATAAGCATTGGTTGATCTCACAATAAATGAATTAGAAATTAAATGAGAATTATTTATAATATTTGCAATTAATAATTCACTTATTGCAAATTCAACAAGTTCTTGATCAGTCATTTTCCAAATTTCCTCATTTTTAAAAGTAAAGTATTCCACGGTAACTGGGTTAATATTATCACTAGAGGACATGTATTTTGAAAAATTTTTGTAATTAGAAACTCTTGCCATCTTAACTTTAGGGTCATGTACATATATCCAATTATCTAGAAATAATTTTCCTTCAATTTCTAAATTAACACAAATATGGTTACGATATCGAAGTTTATTAGATGCTTCAATTATTTTTTGTGGAGGAGAGGGGTCCATTAAACTTATAATCTCAGTAAAAGGATTACTAAAAAAATAATCATCAGCA
>JAQBWI010000063.1 GCA_027625355.1 Pseudomonadota bacterium | reverse complement strand
ATGTAGACACTAACTTAAATTTTAAATCAAAAGACAGAATCCCTTATGGCCATAAAATAGCACTAAAAAAAATTAATACAGGCGAATATGTTTATAGATATGGTCAAATCATTGGAATTGCTCAATATGAAATTGACAAAGGAAAGCATGTTCACTCGCATAACTTAAAGTTTTCGGAATTTAATAGAAAATATCGTAATGAGTTTTCCATACAAAAAGAAAAGAAAAATACTCAAGAGAAATTTTTTAAGGGTTATAAAAGAGTTAATGGCTCTTCAGGAACTAGAAATTACATTGGCCTGATAAGTACTGTAAATTGTTCAGCAACAGTTGTTAAAAAAATTGCTGATAATATTAATTCATACTTATCAAAAAAAAATTTCATTAATATTGATGGTGCCGTTTGCTTAAAACACTCCTCTGGTTGTGGAATGAACACTACAGGGTATGGGATGAGCACCTTTAATAGAACTATCGAAGGGTTTAAAGTTCATCCAAATTTTGGGAAAGTGTATGTTGTTGGTTTAGGATGTGAGTGTGCGCAGATTTCTCTATACAATAAAAATCAACTAGATAAAAACATTGAGTATTTGAACATTCAAGACGAAGGTGGAACAAAAGAAATTATAAATAAAGTAAGCAGTAAAATAATTAACGAACTTGAGTTTATCAATAATATTAAAAGAACGGAGTTGCCAATATCAGAACTTAATGTAGCCTTGCAATGTGGAGGATCTGACTCTTATTCTGGTATTACAGCAAATCCAGCGCTAGGGATTGCATCTGATATGATTGTAGATCATGGAGGTTCGTCCATCCTATCAGAAACAACTGAGATTTATGGAGCTGAACATTTATTATTCGAGAGATCTACTAATAAAACAAATATTAAAAAAATTGAAAAACAAATT
Source organism: Pseudomonadota bacterium (assembly GCA_027625355.1). Classification (GTDB taxonomy): domain Bacteria; phylum Pseudomonadota; class Alphaproteobacteria; order HIMB59; genus CACPNW01. Next base: position 5,576 of record JAQBWI010000063.1, on the reverse strand, counting down.
GAGTGGTGGAAAGAACACCTTACTAAAAATCATAGCACCTTAGACAACAACCCATCTCCAGGAAATAAAAGAGGAGGCTTGACTACAATTTTAGAAAAATCGCTTGGAGCAGTAGCTAAAAGTGGTAATTCACCTATGGTAGATGTGCTAGATTATGCTGAGCCCATAAGGACAAAAGGTTTCAACTTTATGAATAGCCCCGGATATGATCCAGTATCCGTTACTGGTCAAGTCGCATCAGGAGCAAATATCATTTGTTTTACTACAGGAAGAGGGTCTTGTTTTGGATTTAAACCTGCCCCAAGTATTAAAATAGCAACAAATACGAATATGTATAATAAGCTTGAAGAAGATATGGATATTAATGCAGGAACTATAATGGATAATGAAAAAACAATAGAAGAAATTGGAGAAGAAATTTTTAATAAAATAATTGCAGTTGCCTCTGGAGAAAAATCAAAAAGTGAAATTAATGGCTATGGTGATGATGAATTTAATCCTTGGATAATAGATCCAACACTATAGTTTTGAAATTTATTTATAATATCCCAGAATAAGAGTCTTTATACAAATTATAGAAATCGGTAGTTTCAAGAGAAATAGGATTTCCTCCTGTTGATGGATCATCTTTCGCCATCTTACTCATTTCTTCAAACTTTGAATCATCTTGAATTAGCTCTTTTAAAGTGTGAGGAATTAATAATTCCTTTCTTAAATACAATATCCAATTCATAAATCCTTCAAAAGTTTGATCTTCCAGGTTTAAATACCTTGATAAAGATATTATTTTTTCTTCAATTACTGTTTTATTTCTTTTTAAAACATAAGGCATAAAAACAGCATTGGTTAAGCCATGATGAGTATTATATATTGCGCCAACTGGATGACTGAGAGAATGAATTGCTCCTAGCCCTTTTTGAAAAGCAATAGATCCCATTGAAGATGCAGCTAACATGCTTCCTCTTGCATCTAAATTTGATCCATCATGATAAGCGTTAATTAAATTATTTTTCACAATAAACATTCCCTCAAGTGCAATTCCTTGTGAAAAAGGATGAAAAAAATTTGAACAATACGATTCTAAACAATGAGCCAGTGCATCCATACCCGTAAATGCTGTCAAAGATTTAGGCAAAGGCACAGTTAATTCAGGATCTAATATAACTATGGAAGGAAGCATTTTAGGATGGAAAATGATTTTTTTTTCTTTTGTTTCTTCATTAGTATAAACTCCAGCTCTTCCCGTTTCTGAACCAGTACCAGCTGTAGTCGGAACAGCAATGATAGGTTTTATCACTTCACTGTTAGCTCGAGTCCAATAATCACCAATATCTTCAAAATCCCATAAAGGTCTATTTTGTCCAGCCATGAAGGCTATACCTTTACCGACATCCATTCCTGACCCCCCTCCTACAGCTATTACTCCATCATGAGCATTTGAATTAAAATATGTAACTCCAAGTTCAACATTATTTCCAGTTGGATTTGATTGAACATCACTAAAGATATTTGCTTTAGTATTTAAAGATGAGTTGATTTTTTCAATTATATCAGTTTTTAATATTCCAGGATCTGTCACAATTAACGGCTTTTGAATATTTAAACTCTCACAAGCTTTTTGAATTTCATTAATTCTTTGATCTCCAAACCATATAGTTGTTGGGTAATTCCAATTCATTGACATCATATACTTATACTTTCCTTAAATGATAACTTTTAGCTCTTGTTAAATGATCAAATCCCAAAACAGATAAAGTGATGCCCATTCCTGTATCTTTAACACCAGTCCATGCAAGTCCTGGATCAAGATAATCACATCTATTCATAAAAAATGTACCTGTTTGAATTTTATTCCCAAAGTTAGCAGCAAATTCTTTATCAGCAGTCCATACACTTGCTGTTAAACCATATGCACTATCATTCATCAAAACTTCTGCTTCTTTTTCATTTTTAACTTTCATAATTCCAACTGTTGGCCCAAAAGTTTCTTGCATCATAAATTCCATATCGTGATTTACATTAATTAATGCTGAGGGTGATACATAGCAATTCTCCGAATTATCTTTTTTAAACTTAGATCCATCTATTATATTTTTGGCACCTTCATTAATTGCTTTTAATACTTGGTTGCGAATATTATTTGCTGCACTCAACTTTACAACAGGGCCAAGGTTAGTCGATTCATCTAATGGATTATCAAGATTATATTTTTCTGTTTGTTTTTTAAAAGCCTCAACAAAACTATCAAATATATTTTCATCAACATATATTCTTTCAATTCCACAACAAGATTGACCTGAATTAAAGTAAGAACCATCAACTAAATTTTCTACAGCATGTTCAAAGTTGCAATCAGACCTTACATATGCAGGATCTTTCCCACCTAACTCTAATCCTGCTCCTATAAATCTTGTTCCAATAGCTTTTTTGACTTCCCTACCTCCTGAGACAGATCCTGTAAATAAAACATGATTAATCCGATGATCAGAAATTATCTTTGAAGTTGATAAATGATCCAAGTGTAAAATTTGAAAAACATTTTCTGGAATGCCAGAGTTTTTGGCTGCTTTTAATAATTGCTCAGCGCATAAAGGTGTTTGTGATGAATGTTTTAAAATTACACAGTTTCCAGCAAGTAAGCTTGGAACAATTGAATTAACAGAAGTATTATAAGGATAGTTCCAAGGAGCTATTACAAATATCGTACCTAAAGGATCTTTACTAACATAATTATCAAATTCATTGTCATTTTTTGAAACAACTTTGTCTAATGCTCTTTCTGCATTATCAATCATGTATTTTGCTCTTTCCTCAAACCCTCTCAATTCTCCAGCACACTGAGATATAGGTCTCCCCATTTGTCTAGAAAGCTCTTCTTCAATCTCCTTACTGTTAGATAAAAAACAATCCACAAACTTTACAATTAATTTTTTTCTTTCTTGTAAACCTGTGTTTTTCCAAGTTGTTTTAGCTTTATTAGATGATGTGAGTGTATTTTCAATTGCACTATCACTCGCATAAGGAATTTCAGAATAGAGAGAATTATCAATTGGGGATATGGTTTTTATCATTAGAATGATTTAGTTTTTTTAGTATGTTAAATCAATTCTTTTATGATAAGATGTAAGAACAAATAAGCAAAAATTAAAATATATGAAACTCTATAAAAATTACATAGACGGCAAATGGTTAGAAAGCGAATCTAAAGATATTATTCAAGTTGATGATCCTGCAACAGGTAAAATTATAGGTGAAATTTCATGTGCAAAAAAGAATGAAGTAGACCTTGCTGTATCTGCAGCAAAAGCAGCCTTTAATTCAAGAATATTAGTTGATATGCCTTTACTTGAAAGAGCAAAACTAATGCATCGCATTGCAGATGAAACAAGAAAAGTTGCTGATGAAGGTGGAAAAATCCTTTGTTATGAAAATGGCAAAATGCTCGGATCAGCTATAAAAGAATTTAATGATGTAGCTGACATGTTTGATTATTATGCTGGTCTTACCGATAAACTTGAAGGCAAAACAATTCCAGTCTCACCTACAATATTTGACTATACTGTTTTAGAACCTTTTGGTGTTTCAGCCCATATTGTTCCATGGAACTTTCCTATATCAATGGTTGGCAGATCTCTTGCTTGTTCCTTTGCAACTGGAAATTCTACAATAGTAAAGACAGCTGAGTTAACACCTCTTTCAGCTACATTTCTTGCTAAAGCAATTGAAAATGCAGGAGTTCCAAATGGCCTTATTAATATAATTTGTGGTTTTGGAAATGAAGCCGGTTCCTATTTAGTATCACATCCTGATGTTAATCATGTAGTATTTACAGGGTCAGTTTCGACTGGAAAGAAAATATTACATTCATGTGCAGATAAAACAATTCCTGCCGTTATTGAACTTGGTGGAAAGTCAGCAGGTATTGTTTACGAAGATGCCGATCTTGATCAAGTAATAGAGAGTGCTCGTCACGGTATATTTGGAGTTGCAGGACAAATATGTACCGCTATGTCTAGATTAGTTGTTCATAAATCAGTGAAAGATGAATTAATCACTAAATTAGTAGACTTAAGCAAATCTCTTAAAGTTGGCCCAGGATATGAGGCAGACACAGGACTAACACCTATTATTTCAGAAAAGCAATTAGAAAAAGTTGAAGGTTATGCAAGATCAGGGGTTCAACAAGGTGCAGAGGCAGTTCATGGTGGAAAAAGAGCAGACCGTGAAGGATATTTTATGGAAGCAACAGTATTAAATAATGTAAAACAAGATACATCTGTTGCTAGAGAAGAAATATTTGGTCCTGTATTATCTGTACTTGAATACGAAGATCAAGATGAAGCAATTCATATTGCTAATGATACTGATTTTGGACTAGGTGCGGGTGTGTTTACCAAAGATTTAAAAAAAGCATCTTGGACAGCAAGTAAATTAGAGTCAGGTCAAGTTTATGTTAACAAATGGTTTGCTGGAAATCACGCAACTCCATTTGGTGGTTACAAACAATCAGGCTATAGCAGGGAAAAAGGTGTAGACGCTCTAAAATCTTATTTACAAGTAAAAAACGTTGGTATTTCTCTTGATTAATTAAGAATTAATTTATTTAAATTTATCGATAATTTTTTTTTCCCACTCTGAATTAACTTTATTTAAATTATTCGACCAATACTCATGATCAATAAATATATGTTCATTAAAATTTATATCTGATGTTGGGATAAAATCATATATTTTTACATTACTATCTTTATAGTGTGAATCATGATTTTTTAATATTGATAAAGAAGATTTTCGCCAAGGTGAATATGGTATTTCTTTAGAGAAGTTTGATGAAATATCAGTCGCAGTAATAGATTTTATAAAATCTAAAGACAAATTTTTATATTTTGAATGATTATTAACGGCAAAAAATTCATAATCTAAAATCTGATCATTCCATACTTGTTGAATTGGAAAATTATTTTTAATTTCTAACTCAAAAAATCTGTTACTCCAACCAGTAGACATAACAACTTTTTGTTGTTTAAGAAGCTCTAAAGGCTCAGAACCTAAAGACCAAAAAATGCAACCTCCATTGGGATCAGTGCAAAGTTTGTCAATCTTTATAATTGCTCTTTGAATCGCATTTTTTTGGCCATTTAAAACCTTATAAACTGCTTTATTTTTTACTCCATCAGCTATCAGTGCAAACTCAATATTTCTTTTTGGACTAATATGTATTCCTCTTTTTCCAGGAAATTTTTTTGTATCAAAAAAATCTTTAGCATTATTTGGAAGTTGATTAATATTGTTAAGATTAAAAGCATAATTCCATGAAAAAATTAAATTTCCTATTAAACATTTATTTAGTGTTGAAGTAATATAATCATTATCTGGTAAAGTACCATCAGGTGCTTGTAGAATATCTTTATTTATGTCAAAAGCAAATAAATCACCATTTTCACAACTTTTTTGAATATTATTATAAGTTATAGCGTCATCTATCAAAAGATCAAAAATATCAATACCATTATTAGTCATACTATTTGAGTTAAAGATGTTTATAATTTCTTCAAGATTTTTTTCTTTCCAATTAA
>JAQBWI010000062.1 GCA_027625355.1 Pseudomonadota bacterium | reverse complement strand
AATTTAAAATTACAACCTCTAATGTTGATAAAGAAATATCAACTATATGTGGGCCACAACTTGTGGTGCCCATTACAAACGCAAGATTTGCCCTCAATGCTGTAAATGCAAGGTGGGGAAGTTTTTATGATGCATTATATGGAACTGATGCCTTAGGAGATATGCCTAAAGGAAATAATTATGACACTGAAAGAGGTGCAAGAGTTGTCGCATTTGCAAAATCTCATTTAGATAAATTTTCTCCCCTTTTAAATGCGTCGTGGAGTGAAATTAATAAAATTCAATTACTTGAAAATAAAATTGTTTTAAGCAGTGCTAATAATTCAAATATTAATTTGGAAAATAATAATCAAATAATTGGATGGAGAAAAAACCAAAAGTCTATACTTACAGAATTAATTTTACTAAAAAATAATCTTCATTGCAGAATTTTAATAAATGCTAATGATGCTATTGGAAAAAATGACCCTGCTAATATTGCAGATATTTTAATTGAATCAGCAATCTCTACTATCCTTGATTGTGAAGATAGTGTCGCAACTGTAGATGCAGATGATAAAATTTTAGCCTATAGAAATTGGCTTGGTCTAGTAAAAGGTGATCTTCAAGCAGAGTTTAAGAAAAATAATCAAGTTGTTACAAGAACATTAAATAAAGATATAAAATTTTCTACAAATAAAGGTTCGGAAGAATTTTTAAAAACACGCTCACTAATGTTAATCAGAAATGTAGGTCATCTAATGACAACACCAGCAATTTTAAACAAAGACAACCAAGAAATTGGTGAGGGTGTAATGGATGCAATTATTACTACCTTAATTGCAACATATGATTTTAAAAAAGAAACTAATAAAAACTCAGAACACAAATCTATTTATATAGTTAAACCAAAAATGCATGGACCTGAAGAAGTAGAATTTACAGATCAACTTTTTTCAGCAGTTGAAAGTTTATTAGACTTGCCAAAGAGTACAATAAAAATAGGTATTATGGATGAGGAAAGAAGGACAAGTGTTAATTTAAAAGAATGTATACGTGCTGCAAAATCAAGAGTAGCTTTTATTAACACAGGCTTTTTAGATAGAACGGGTGATGAAATACATACTGCTATGCAAGCTGGTTCGTTCTTAAAAAAAGCTGATATGAAAAATGCTCCTTGGATTTCATCGTATGAGAAGAGGAATGTGAAAATTGGTTTAGATTGTGGTTTGCAAGGTAAAGCACAAATAGGAAAAGGAATGTGGGCAATGCCAGATTTAATGGGAGAAATGATGAAGCAAAAAATTGGTCACCCTAAATCTGGAGCAAACTGTGCTTGGGTACCAAGTCCAACTGCGGCTACCTTACATGCACTTCATTATCATGAAGTAGATGTTAAAGAAATTCAAAACAATATTCTTAAAAATGAATTAACGGGATCATTGGATGATTTACTAACCTTACCTTTACTTAAGGGGCAAAATTTATCAGAAGATGAAATAATGCGCGAAGTTGAAAATAATACTCAAGGTATTTTAGGATATGTTGTTCGCTGGGTTGATCAAGGAATAGGCTGTTCTAAAGTTTTAGATATAAATAACATTGGCTTAATGGAAGATAGAGCAACTTGTAGAATTTCTTCACAAGCTCTAGCAAACTGGATTGAACATGAAATAGTTTCCAAGGATCAAGTATTGGAGGCATTTATTAAGATGGCAAAAGTGGTAGATAAGCAAAATGCCAATGATAAAAACTATATTCCTATGACTGATAATGATAATTCTATTGCGTTTAAAGCTGCGAAAGATCTTGTTTTTGATGGAATAAATCAACCATCGGGTTATACAGAGCCTATTTTACATCGAAGAAGATTAGAATTTAAATTACAAAATAATTAAGATAAACTATTCCATCATGATTGAAGAAAAAAGAGATTTTTATATTGATGGTGAGTGGGTAAAACCTTATCAAATAAATGATCTAGAAGTAATTGATCCCTCAACTGAGGAAATTTGTGCAATTATTTCTCTTGGCTCAGAAAAGGATACTAATGATGCAGTTAAAGCAGCTAAGAATTCCTTCGAGACTTGGTGGAACACTCCGAAAGAAAAAAAACTTGAGTTATTAAATAATCTGTTAAAGATTTATATAAAAAGATCAGGAGAAATGGCTCAAGCAATTTCAAAAGAAATGGGCGCACCAAAAGACTGGTCTATAAACGAGCAAAGTAAATCCGGGGAAGATCACATTAAAACATTTATTGATAATTATAAAAAATTTAAATTTGAAAATTATTTAAATGAAGAACAAGGAAATTACATTTCTTATGAACCTATTGGGGTATGCGCTTTAATTACACCGTGGAATTGGCCCATTAATCAAATTGCTTTAAAAGTATTACCAGCACTTGCAGCTGGTTGCACAATGATACTTAAACCATCTGAAATAGCCCCACTATCTGCAATATTGTTTGCTGAAATGATGCATGAAGCAGGTTTCCAAAATGGTGTATTTAATCTTGTTAATGGTGACGGGCCAGGTGTAGGAACACAATTATCAAGCCATCCTGATATTGATATGGTTTCTTTTACTGGTTCAACACGTGCTGGAAAATTAATAACTAAAAATGCTGCCAATACAATTAAACGTGTCTCACTTGAACTTGGTGGTAAAGGAGCGAATATAGTTTTTGCCGATGCAGATGCAAAAGCAGTGAAACGTGGAGTAAGAAGAGTGTTTAATAATTCTGGACAAAGTTGTAATGCCCCAACCCGCTTACTTGTTGAAGAATCCATTTATGAAAGAGCAGTTAAAGAAGCAATTGAAGTGGCGGAAAAGACTCAAGTTGATCTTGCAAATAAAGAAGGGGGACACATTGGGCCAGTCGTATCTAAAACACAGTATGATAAAATTCAAACTCTAATCAAAAAAGGAATAGAAGAAGGAGCAAAATTAGTTGCAGGAGGTCCAGATAGACCATCTCACCTAAACAAGGGTTATTTTGTAAAACCAACAGTATTTTCTGACGTCAATAATGATATGACAATTGCAAAAGAAGAAATATTTGGTCCTGTTGTATCTATAATTCCTTTTTCTGGTGAGGAGCAAGCAATTAAAATTTCTAATGATACTGATTACGGACTAACTAATTATATTCAAACTACTGATTCAAAAAAAGCCCAACGAGTTGCCAGACAATTAAGATCAGGAATGGTTGAAATAAATGGCGCAAGTTTTGCAGATGGCTCACCTTTTGGTGGGTATAAGCAATCGGGTAATGGTCGAGAAGGGGGCAAGTGGGGCATAGAAGAATTTTTAGAAGTTAAATCCATCAGTGGGTGGAAGTAAAATTAAAGTTTATTACTTTTTTTGATAAACAAAATTACTACTTAATAAATCTAGTCGTAAAAAGTTATTTCAGAAACAGAAACATCAGAAAAAAAGTCTCTTCCATAAGCAACAATACCAAACGTCCTAATATCATTTCCATCCAATGATTTATTTGAATATCTGTGTTTAAATTTCGTAAAAGGCAAATCAACTATTTCCCAATTTTCATTTGCAGTAAACGTAGCTGAGTAAAAATCCCTATAAGATCTGTCTTCACTTGTTCTAATAAATATATGATAAGTTTCACCATTACCTCTTGTGTTAAGACGAACACCTAATAAATTTTTATCGCTATTAATTAAATCAACAAAGGAAAAAGTTGTACGAATTTGAATAAAACCTCCGTTATTAGCAGTGCTTACATTTCCAGTAAGTCTTGCAAAAATCATATCACCATCTTTATCAAGAACAGCTTGACCATTAGAAATCCCCCCCATTGTTTGATCACTAATATATTGCCAATATCTTGCATTTTCTTCTGTAAAGGGGATGCTTATTTCATCTTTAGCTAAAGCAATAGAAGTTAATGTTCCTAATAAAATAACTAAAAATTTAATCATGTTTATTAAATAGTGGTAAAATCAAAAAAACTTAAAGTAAAATTAATTTAATCTCAAATTAATTCTGTCTTAGCATTCTGATCCTGCTCACTATTTTTCATAATAAAAAGCATTAGTACAGAAATTGCAAACATTATAAGGCCAAGTAAGTACATATTAAAAGTTAACCCAAATGTCTCAGCTGAAAAACCAACAAAAGCAGGTCCAAATATAACCCCTGTAAAAGCAATACTTGATACATGAGATATAGTTATAGGTATTGGAAGTTTAGAGTGTTTTACTGATTGTCTATATACAATTGGCATAACATTAGAAATTAAAAATCCAAAAATAAAGACTGCTAAATAAATGATATATATATTTTGAGATACAACACTTAAGAATAGTATTATTGAACCAAGCATTGCAAAATAAGGCCCCACTATTTTTTCATTGAATCTTTTTATTAATTTAGAACCTAAAAAATTGCTCATTATTTCTCCTATATTAAATAAAATTACTATAGAGCCCACCATATAAAGTGGTGCAAACAAATCTCTTACTAACCAAAGAGGGGACCACTGAACTATGATTCCCATACAAGCAAAAATAAACATATTGATAGAAGCAAATGTAATAATTTTTATATTTGGTAATAAAAAACGAGGATTATCATTTTTAATGTCATATTTTTTTTTGAGACCATAAAAAAACATTGTTACAGTTGAAATAAACACAAAGGATCCTGTGAAAAAAGTGGTGTAAATAGGAGAAATTTCTAACCCCATACAAATACTACTTATTCCTCCTCCAATGATAAAACCAATTGAAAATGAAGATTTGAAAACTGGGTTAAGGATCTTTTTGGTTTTTTCTTCAATAATAGCAACTTGCGTAAAAATATTTGGTGCCTGTATTCCAATAGCAACACCCCAAAACATCGATAACAAAATATAAATACTATAATAAGAAAAATAAAATATTAAAAAAGGGATAAATGCATACATTAATCTTGCTAAAATTAAGCAATTTGTACTGCCTAGTTTTGGTAACAAAAAACGTGTTGTTAGTTGATTAGTTAATACATTTAACAATCCAAAAAGCACAAAGCCTATTGAAAATTCTGTTTCAGACATTTGAATTAATTCAAATAAAAGAGGTGTATTTACTAAATATGTACTAAATATTAATGTTGCGAATACCCCTTGAGAAAAAGTAGCAATGAATGAAATGTTTAATTCCTTTAAGTTAATTTCATTCATTTCATTTTGCATTTTTAATAGGTATTGTTTTATAATTATTAAATATTGTTAGCGGCGCATAATTTTTACATCAAAGAAATATTTCTTAGATTTACATTATAGACTTCGATGTAAATACAGAGTAATACTTTAAAAAACAATAAGGGAGTATGGCGGAACTGGTAGACGCGCCGGATTCAAAATCCGGTCACTTCGGTGGTGTGGGTTCGATTCCCTCTACTCCTACCAAATAGATGAAATTATTAAGATCTCTTTACACTTGGACACTAAACAAAGCAGAACATAAATATTCTTCTTGGATATTAAGCATTGTTTCTTTTGCGGAAAGTTCATTCTTTCCCATCCCACCAGATATTCTTCTTATTCCAATGATAATCGCTAAAAGAGTGAAGGCCTGGATATATGCATTTATTTGTACACTATCGTCAGTGCTGGGTGGAGTTGCGGGATATGCGATAGGTTATTTTTTCTATAATAGTATTGGTGTTTTTATAGTTGATACATATCATTTATCAAATTCTTTTAGTGTTTTTGAAAATTATTATAATGAGTATGGTATGTTAATTGTATTGGGCGCAGGTTTTACACCTTTTCCATTTAAATTTATTACAATTGCCAGTGGAGTTTTCAACCTAAATATTTTTTTGTTCATCATAACTGCTATCATTGCTAGAGGACTAAGATTTTATTTACTTGCAGGTTTGCTTTTTATCTTTGGTGAAAAAATAAAAATTTTGATTGATAAATATTTTAATTTACTTGCAATATTATTTTTTATTCTTCTTGTTGGAAGTGTGTTATTAATCAAACTAATTTAATGCTCAAGAAATATTGGTTTTACATTATAGGTATATTAAGTTTTATTGCTTTAGGTTCAGCTTTCATTGCTGAATTTTATTTTGATTTAGCTCCATGTGAAATGTGTTTAAAGCAAAGAGAACCTTATTATGTTATTATTATAAGTTTTGTTTTTATAGCTTTACTTAGATGGCAAAAGCGAATTTGGTTTTATCTTATCGTTCAGTTAATGAGTATTTATGGATTATTTTATTCTATTTGGCACGTAGGCATAGAAAATAAATTACTCTTAGGGCCAGCAGGATGCTCTAGTGGATTAAATTTAACAGATAATACATTAAGTCTAAAAGAACAAATTTTATCTAAGCCTGTTATCAATTGTGAAGATATCGCTTGGAGTATGTTTGGTTTATCAGCTGCGACGATTAATAGTCTTCTTTTACTTTTGATTTTTATTTTAAATGCCATATATCTTTGGAATATCTATGGTGAAAAAAAAGAAAAAAATTACTAAAAAAAA
>JAQBWI010000061.1 GCA_027625355.1 Pseudomonadota bacterium | reverse complement strand
CTTTGTTTGTTTATTGCATCAATCATATCTGACAGACCTATACCTCTATAATTTGCAATTTTAGCACCACTATTATCTGTTTTATTAGGTATGCCTAATAACATTTTATCATTATTAATGACCTTCCAGTCTTCTTCTTTGTGCGATATTAAAATATCCCCACTAAAAAAATTTGGATCAGGGACAATCATGGAACCCTCAAGACCATATAACTCAATTGTTGAATGTTTATGTTTCCATACATCCCAGGAACAAAAAAACTGAATTTTAGCATTATTATAATATTCTAGAGTACCCATTAATGTTGTTGGAGTTTCAACTTTTATTTTTTCTCCATTTCTTGGTTCACTTGTAATAATGCGTTCTGGAGTAGCAGTGCCACTTATCGAGCTAATTGATTTTATTGGACCTATAAGGTTTACAAGTTGAGTGATATAATACACCCCAACATCAAATACTGGTCCTGCACCAGGTTTAAAAAAGAAATCTGGATTTGGGTGCCAGTGCTCCATACCATGAGACATAAGATTAAATGTACCTAAAACAACGTCACCGATTTTATTTTCTTCGATCAAACTTCTAGCTTTTTGACCAGCTGCACCAAGAAAAGTATCAGGTGCACAGCCTACATATAAGTTTTTAGATTTTGCTAATTCAGCAATTTCTTTTCCTTCACTAAAATTCATTGCTAGAGGTTTTTCACTAAAACAGTGCTTTCCAGCATTTAGAGATTTTACTATAATCTCTTTATGCGCTGATGGAATCGTTAGATTTATTATTAAGTCTACTTCATCATTGGACAAAATATCATCTACACTAAAAGCTTTAACATTATATTTTTCAGCACTTTTCTCTGCAGCTTCAATATTAATATCTGCACAAGCTACTACACTAAAGTTATTAAATAAATTTTGACACTCAAAATATGTTTCTGAGATATTTCCACAACCTATAATACCAACGCGCATATTAAATACTTTCCAGATTTTTTACTGATTTTGAGATATATTCTTTATAATCTTTTGGATCATCATGTTCTAGTATGTATAACTCACACCCTGTTTCTTTTATTGAAGAAGTTAACTCTTTCCAGTTAATAAACCCATCACCTATTGCAGATTGATTGTCGTGATCAAGCATATCATGGTCTTTGTTATAGAAATCTTTTAGATGGCACGCGATAATTTTATCTGAATATTTTTCAATCCAAATTTTTGGATCTGCTCCACCTGCTACGACCCAGCCCAAATCAATTTCAAATTTCAAATTTTCATTTTGATCCATCATACATTCTATTGGAAACTTTCCACTAGGAAGAGATTTAAATTCATAGGAGTGGTTGTGGTAGCCAAGTGTTAATCCCTCATCTTCAAACTCTTTTACAAACGAAGATAAATCTTTACCAAATGATATCCATTCTTCTTCATTCATCTCAAATGTATTGCTAAAATCACCATCTTTTTTCGCTGGTGGAGCTGGCACAATAACGTGCTTAATATTTAATTCTTTTGCTCTATCAACTATATTTTTTGTATCCTGAAGCGCCTCAAAACCAACATGCGTAGAATGTGAAGTAATATTATTTGAATCCATAATATTTTTAAATTCATCAATATTCATTGATTCTAATCCAAATAATTCTAAATTTATTAATCCTTGTTCTCTTATAAAATTAAGAATTGGAGCGTAAGGTTGAAATTTTCTGGTTGTATATAATTGAACTGATATATCCTCTTTATGCATTATAGGGCTCCTTTTTTAAAATTAAAGTCTTAATTCTGATTTTTGATCAAAAATAGAGGCTCTTTTTATATCAAAATTAATAATTATTACATCTCCTAATTTATACTCTGAAGAACCTTCGAGTCTTACAGAAAATGGAATATTTTCAAAACTTAACCATATTAGAGTGTCAGCTCCCATAGGTTCAATTAATTCAATTTTAAATTCCATACCATCTTGTGAGTCACTTACACTTATATCTTCTGGCCTAATTCCAAAAATAATATCGTTTTGATCTGAAGGCTTATTATCAAACTCATAATTATTTAAATTTATCAGAGCATTATTAAGAGAAAATGAGTTACTTGAAGAAATAAATTTACCGGTAAAAAAATTCATACTTGGAGATCCAATAAAATCTGCGACGAATAAATTTGAAGGTTTGTTGTATATTTCTTTTGGACTATCAAGTTGTTGTATTAATCCATTTTTCATAACAGCAATTCTATCCGCTAAAGTCATGGCTTCAATCTGATCATGAGTAACATAAATCATTGTGTTACCTAGATCTCTGTGCAATTTCTTTATTTCATATCTAAGTTCTGCTCTAAGTTTTGCATCCAAATTACTTAAAGGCTCATCAAATAAGAAAACTTTTGCATCTCTTACCAAAGCTCTACCAATAGCAACTCTTTGTCTTTGACCGCCTGATAATTGAGATGGCTTTCTGTGAAGAAGTTCTTTAATTTGAAGTAGTTCCGATGCTTTATCAATTTTTTCTGAAATAATATTTTTTGGAGTATTGGACATTCGAAGACCAAAAGATAAATTCTTCTCAACACTCATACTTGGGTAAAGTGCATATGATTGAAAAACCATACCGATATGTCTATCTTTAGGCTCTTTCCATGTTACATTGTCACCTTCTATTATAATTTGACCATCATCTAAATCCAAGAGTCCTGCAATACAGTTTAATAAAGTAGTTTTACCACAACCAGACGGGCCTAATAAAACCATAAACTCACCATCTTTAATATCTAAATCAAGATTTTTGAGTATTTCTACCTTTCCATAATTAAAAGATAGTTTTTTTACTTCTACACTATTATTCATAATTATCCTTTTATAGCTCCTGCAGCAATACCCCTTACAAACCATCTGCCTGATACAAAATATACTGCCAAAGGTATCATTGAAGTCAATATTGTTGCAGCCATGTCAACATTGTATTCTGCCACTCCATAGTCAACTTGAACAATATTATTAAGCTGAACTGTCATAGGCTGATTATCTCTTCCTGCAAAAATTAAACCAAGTAAAAAATCATTCCAAATTCCTGTTACTTGTAAAATGACAGCAACAATAGTAATGGGTGTAGACATTGGAATAATTACATAAAAAAATATTTTTAAAAAATTTCCACCATCAATTCTTGCTGCTTTAAATAAATCAATTGGAAGACTTGCATAAAAATTTCTAAATATAAGAGTTAAAATTGGCATTCCAAATATTGTATGAACAAGAATAATTCCTGGCAAAGAAGAATATATTCCGAGTGCACTTTCTATTTTTAACAAAGGATAAACCATAACCTGATAAGGTATAAATGCACCAAATAAACATAATCCAAAAAAGAAGTAGGCTCCTTTGAATCTCCAAAATGCTAATGCATATCCATTTATGGCCCCCAAAGAAACAGATACTATTACACTTGGTATAGTAATTTTTAACGAATTAACTAACCCAGGCTTTAATCCCTCACATACAAAACCAGTACAAGCTTCTCCCCAAGCTTTTGGCCACGCGTAAAAACTAAGAGACTTAGGAATATATAGTAAATTGCCTGATCTTATCTCGTCCATATCTTTAAATGATGTGACAAGCATTACATATAAAGGCATTAAAAAAAATAAAGCACACATTACTATAAAGCAATACATTCCTATTCTTCCTATAGATAAATGCTTGGGTCTTGGTCCTCTTGCTTCAATAGTATTTGATATCATTATTAAACTTTAGCCTCTCTATTTCTAAAATAAAATTCATAGTAGGCCCATGGGGCTAAAATGCAAACTACGCTAATAAACATAATTATTGATGCAGCAAAAGCTTGACCAAGATTTGCTCTACTAAAAAAGTTCTCCATTACATACATTGCCGGAGTAGTTGTAGAATAACCAGGACCTCCCGAAGTGAGTGCTAAAATTAAGTCATAAACTTTTACCACACCGGCTGCTATTAAAACTAGGGAAGTAATTACCATTGGCCTTATCATGGGCAATATCACAAAAATATATGATTTCCATTTTGGAATACCTTCAATACTAAGTGATTTCCATATATCTTCATCAATACCTCTCAAACCGGCCAACATTAAAACCATAACAAACCCTGCCCCTTGCCAAACAGCAGCAATACATACTGCATAAATTGCTAAATCTCTGTTAACCAACCAATCTAATTCAAACCAAGTAAAGCCCCATAAATGCATTGAATGCTCAATACCGAAAGTTGGATTAAGTACCCATTTCCAAACTAAGCCAGTCACAACAAAAGACATAGCGTACGGGTATAAAAAAATTGTTCTAAAGAGACTCTCTGCTCTAATTTTTTGATCAATTAAAACTGCTAGTAAAAAACCAATTACTAAGCAGCCAATAGTAAATACAATCCCATAAATAAATATATTTTCAACTGCAACATCCCATTTTCTTGTTTTAAATAACCTTTCGTATTGATCAAAACCAACATAGTTAAAAACTGGAATTAATTTAGAATTAGTTAAAGAATATACAAAAGAATATATTATGCATCCCACAAAAACAGTGAGAGAAATAATAATCATAGGGAGTAATGCTATTTTTGCACCTAAATTTCTTTTAAAAAACATAAAATAAATTGATTTAAGGCAGGAATTTTCCTGCCTTAATATTTGTTTTACTTATAGTCCACTGGTTAGAACGTTCTCTAGATCATCCATTGCATCCGCAACTGAATAACCTGAATCATTTCTAAATTCAGTTAATACATCATCCCATGCATTAACAAAAGCAGGAGAGTTATAATCATCACTATCTTTTAAAAGTGCATCAGGATTTTTAATTAATTCTAGACCCATTTTCATACATGCATCAGCTGCAGCAGTGTCAACGTCTAATCTCATTGGTAAAGATCCTTTAGCGTTGTTAAATTTAGCCTGTACAGTAGGATTTACCATCATACTTGCCATTTTAAGTTGTACTTCTTTAACTTTTGGATCACTACTTTTAGGGAATACAAATACATCTCCGCCAAGACCAACGTATTTTTCCTCTCCAGGAATAACACAATTATAATCTTCTTTAGCAACTTTGCCAGCTACTGCAAATTCTCCACGAGCCCAATCACCCATGATTTGTACAGCTGCTTTTCCCTCAACAACCATTGCGGTTGCGTCGTTCCAAAGTCTGCCTGGAGCACCTTCATCAACAAACTTATTTAAATCTCTGAAAGTTTGTAAAGCTAGTTCATATCTTCCATCTCTAAAAGCTGAAACATCTTTATCACCATAAACTTGTCTGCTGTAATCACGTCCAAGTGTAGAAGAAAGAACAACATCAAACATCAATGATTCCTGCCAAGGTTGTCCACCTAATGCTAAAGGAATGAAACCTGCATCCTGTATTGCTGGAGCGACATTAATAAATTCCTGAATAGTATTTGGTTCTGGAACACCTGCTTTAGCAAATACTTCTTTATTGATCCACATCCATTGAGAACTGTGAATATTTACAGGGACACAATAAAACTCTCCTTCAAATTCACACGTCTCAATTAAAGCTTTAGGATAAATAAAATCTCTCCAACCTTCCGCTGAAGCAACTTCTTCTAAAGATTGAAGTTGTCCTTGTTCAACAAGATCAACGAACTGTTTAGAAATATTAAACTGAGCAGCTGTTGGAGGGTTTCCTCCAATAATTCTGTTTACAGTTGTTCCTCTTGCATTTTCACCACCCGTAATGGCAGTGTCAATCCAAGTATTGCCCATATCTTCCCAAGCTTCAGCAAATTTAGTAATAGCAGCTTGTTCTCCACCAGATGTCCACCAATGAATAACTTCAGCTTCCATATGGCCACCAGCTTTTGAAACAGATATGAAAGATAAGGGAAGCGTCAAATAAAATAAAATAGAAATGAATTTTTTCATTTTTCCTCCTCTAAATATAAATCTAATATTAATTATTAGTAATATGCTTTTTTTAGTAAAACGTTTTACTTGTCAACTCAAATTGTTGCTTTTTTGTAAATAAATTCTATAACAACTCAAAATGAGTTCCAAAAAAAAAATAAATATCAAGGATTTTGCTAGTAAAATAGGCTTATCTGTTACGTCAGTTTCTAGGGCTTTAAATGGACACAGTAATATATCAAAAAAAACAAAAGACAAGATAGTCAAAGCTGCTGCAAGATATAATTATTTTCCCAATCTTAATGCAAGAAGATTAGCTTCACAAAAACCAGACACGATTGCTTTTATAACAACAATTAGTCCATATGGACAAGATTATGTTTTATTGGAATTCTTAGCAGGTTTAACTCAGGGTGTAAAAGACAAATCAACTGAACTTATTTTCAAATTTTTTAGCAATGAAAAAGATGAATTTAATTATTATCAAAAACTCATTGATGCGGATCTAGCAGACAAATTTGTATTTTATAGAACTAAGAAAAATGACAAAAGAATTAAATTTCTCCAAAAAAATAAAATAAATTTTGTCACTTGGGGCAGATCTTCTTCAGACACTAATTATGCATGGATTGATATGGATAATGAAAAAAGTATTAATATTTTAATGGAAAGGTTAGTTTCTTTTGGTCATAAAAAAATTGCTTTAATAAATGTCCATAGAAGTTTTAACTACGGTTATCAAA
>JAQBWI010000060.1 GCA_027625355.1 Pseudomonadota bacterium | reverse complement strand
CAGCCATAGTTAGAACCGGCCAATCGCTTCCCCACATCAGTTTTTCAGAACCAAATAAATTTAAAATAAAATCTATATAAGGGTCTAGTTGATGTTTATTGTAGTCTTTTCCTACTTCAGTAAGAATTCCTGAAAATTTACAATAGACATTATTTGCTTTTGACAATTCAGTCATATCTTTTTTCCATTCATCTATTTCTGAATTTATAATTACGGGTTTGGCGATATGATCGATAACTATTGGAAGAAAATCGTATTTTTTTACAAATTTAATTAGATGCTTCAAATGGTTTGGTCTTACCAAGGCATCAAATGTTAAATTTTTATTATTTATATATTTTAAGTTCTCACTAAGATTATTTTTTAACATCCATTCATCATCTTTAATATCGTGTATCATTGGTCTAAAACCTTTTAAAAAATTACTCTCACAAAGTTTATCAATATCATCTTTTGCTTTATCACTATCTAAATCAACCCAACCAACAACACCTGTAATAAAATCATACTTAGATGCCAAACTTAATGTAAATTCTGTTTCCGCTATTGTGTCAGCCGCTTGAACAATCACAGTTTGAGTTATATTTTTTTTTTTAATAAGTGGTTCAAGATCCTCTGGGGAAAAATCTTTATATAATTCTTTCATATCTGGAGTCATCCAGGAGTAATCCCCTCTTGAAAGTTTCCAAAAATGCTGATGACTATCTACGTACATTTAATTCCAATATGTTCCATTATTATAATCAAATTCTTCCAGAGAACTATCTTTTATTTTTACAGAATATCCTGGATTAGTTGGAGTAACATAGCCACCCTTCTTGATAATAGCTGGATTATCAAAATGCTCAGAACAACTTTCAGCATACTCACTTAAGAAAAGATCATTATTGGTAATAATGAATTTGTTAATTAGATTCAAATGTTGAACATATTCGCACAAACCAATACCGCCTGCATGAGGAATAACAGGGGTATTAAATTTACTAGCAATTAATAAGACTGGTAATATTTCATTAATACTTGCAATCCTACAACTATCAATTTGACAATAATCTAGAGATTTATTTTCAATAAATTGTTTAAAAATAACCTTATTTTGAATCATTTCACCAGTTGCTAATTTTACATCTGGATGAGCGTCTTTAATTTTTCGAAAACCAATTATATCATCAGGACTTGTTGGCTCTTCATAAAACATAATATCAAATTGCTTTAATTGGTTGATATATTCAATTGTTTCATTCACACTCCAAACTTGATTAGAATCGACCATTAATTTGTTATCTTTTCCAATCAGCTCTCTTACCAATTTACATCGATGAATATCTCTTTCAATATCTTGACCAACTTTCATTTTAAAGTGTGTCCATCCTTTTTGTAAATTTTCTTTAACCAAATCTTTCATTTTATCATCTGAATATCCAAGCCAACCCGCGGCAGTTGTGTATGCTGGAAAAATAGTCGAATTTAACTCATCTATGTTAGATGGTAAGTCTTGTTTTTTTTGATCTATGATTATAGCCGCTTCTTTTTTTGTTATTACATCATCGATGTATGAAAAAGAGAGCTTATCTAGTAATTCTTCTGTTTCTAATTCTATTATATATCTCCAGAGTGGTTTCATATAAATTTTAGAAATTAAATCCCATATAGCATTAAAAAAAGCAGCAGCAGCTAAATGTGTTACTCCTTTTTGAGGACCTACCCATCTCAGTTGACTATGGTTTGTTACTTTCTCCCATATTAATCCAAGTTCTTTTTCAATTTCATCAACTTCTTTTCCTAAAATAAATTCTTTAAAATACTCAATAGATTTACAACAAAGATCATTTCCTTTTCCAATTGTAAAAGTAGATCCTATTCCTTTAAAATCAGCATTCTCAGTTTCGATCGTTACATAAGTTGCAGAATAATCACAATCTACATGAACAGCATCTGTACCTAAATTATCTTTTGATGTAGGAAAACGAATATCTTGAGTTTTTACATTTGTTACTTTCATAATAAAGGACACCTTTCATCAATTAGTTTTTCTTTAAATAGATCACTCCATAAATCATTAGGAATATTAAAGTTTAAGTAATCTAAATTTTGTTTAATTTGATTAGGTCTATCCATTCCTAATATCATAGAAGAGATTAATTTATTAGAATATGAAAGCTGTATGGCTGCCGCAGGAACAGGAACATTATAATTTTCACAAATTTTTGAAATTTTCAAATATTTATTTTTAACTTCTTCTGGAATCTTATCATAAAAATAAGTAATATTTTCACCAATCCCCTTTGCGAGAATTCCTGAGTTAAATACTCCAGCAAGAATTATGCCAATATTATTTTTTTCAGCAATAGGAAAAAAATCGTTAAGTGCATTTTGATCTAACAGGGAGTATCTACCTGCTAAAAGCATACAATCAAATTCACCAGCCTCTGCAAACTTTGCACAAATATCAGAATCATTAATACCAACACCTATTGCCTTTATTACTTTTTCATCTTTGAGTTTTTGGAGGGCTTTATAGGCTCCTGCCATCGCAAGTTTAAAATAATGATCTACTTCATTTCCAAAGTTAAATCTATCCACATCATGTATCAAGCATATGTCAACTTTTGATACAGCTAATCTTATAAGTGACTGTTCAAAAGATCTCATAACTCCATCGTAAGAATAATCTAAATGAGGTGAAAAATTTAAACCTCCTGCAAATCTCCCCCTATCAATTTTTGACTCTTGCTCTGGAGTTAAGTATCTGCCTACCTTAGTTGATAAATAATAACTATCTTCATCTACAGTTTTCAAAAAATTTCCTAAACGATGTTCACTTAAACCATATCCATAAAGTGGAGATGTATCATAAAGGTTTATATTTGCTTCATAACATTTTGTTAATACCTCAAAACAATTTGGCTCTTCCAGATTTTCAAACAAATCTCCAAGGGGCGCTCCACCAAAACCAATTGCATTTAAATTGATATTTGTTTTCCCAAGCTTTCTATTATTCATGAATATTTGCCATAATAGATGCACTCATATCATCATAATTGTGATTGTTCATTGTTTCTCCTACCACTTTAAAATCTTTCATTGTAATGATTCTATCAGCTAAGCTGATCATTTCTGGCATATCACTGGTGATTAAAATTATTGAAGTACCACTTTTAGATAAATTAATAATTAATTCATGTAAATATGCTTTTGTTTTAATATCAATCCCTACAGTTGGCTCATCTATAAACAAGATATCAGTTCCAGCAGCTAACCACTTAGCAACACTAATTTTTTGCTGATTGCCTCCTGATAAATTAGAGACTAATTGTTTATAAGAAGGAGTTTTAACTTCTAATTTTTTTACATAAGGATCAACCTTGTTATAAATAATACCGTTATTTAAAAAAGATAAAATCTTTTTTAACTTTGACCAAACCGTAATACCTGCATTAGTTAAAACATCATGCATAAGTATTAAACCTTCTTTTTTTCTATCTTCACTGATGTAACCAATTTTATACTTTTCTAATGCTTCTTTAGGAGAGTGTATTTTTATTTCTTCATTGTTTAAAACTAGCTTACCTGAAATAATTCTATCTAAACCTAAAAGACATTTAATTAATTCAGTTCTACCTGCTCCAACTAAACCATAAAGGCCCAAAATCTCTCCTTTTTTTAAGTTTAAGCTAATTTCTTTGTGCCCTAAATCTGTGTTAATTTTTATTAAATCTAGTAAATTTTCTTTGTTTATATTTTTATTTTCTTTTGATTTTATAATTTGCTCATCTCTACCTATCATTAATTTTACCAATTTTTGTCTATCTAAATTTTTAATATTTTCAGAAACACAAGCATTTTTACCATCTCTTAATACAGTAACCTCATCACAAATTTCAAAAACTTCTTCAAGTTTGTGACTTACAAAAACAATACTTACATCTTGCTCTTTTACTAATCGTTTTAAAAGAGAAAATAAATTTTTAGTATCTTGTGGAGATAATGAAGAAGTAGGCTCGTCTAACAATAAAATTTTAGACTCTAAAGATAAAGCCTTTGCAATTTCACATAGTTGCATTTTTGCCACTGTTAATTCTGAAACTATTGTGTTTGGATGTATATCTAGCTCCATTATATCAAGCCATTTTTTTGATTGTTCAGCAACTTGATCATAATTAATTAAACCTAAATTATTTTTTGGTAAATTATTACCAACTGAGAAACGACGTATTAAATTTCTTTCTTGATGAACTACTGATATACCTGACTTGTTTGCCTCATTTGGAGAAGAGAAGCTTTGTTTGTTATCATCAATGATTAAAGACCCAAAATCCTGCTTGTAAACTCCTGTAATAATTTTAATCATAGTAGACTTTCCTGCACCATTTTCTCCAAGCAAAGCATGGATTGATCCTTTTTTTAATTTGAAATTGGCATTATCTAGAGCTTTTACACCTGGAAAGTTTTTTGTTACATTAGTTAATTCAAGAATATTTTTACTCATTTGAAAAAACCTTATTTCTTCTATCTTCTCTATACTCTCTGTATCTATTGATAAAGACAGCTATTAAAATCATAAAACCTAGAAATATCTGAACAAAAAATGGATCGATTTTAAAAATTACCAGAGTTTGTGAAATAATTGCAACTAATATAACTCCAAAAGCAGTGGCTATCACATCAACTTTACCTCCTGCCAAAATAGCTCCACCAATGACAGGTGCTGCAAATGATGGTAACAACCAGGAGTCACCAATATTAGGAGTTCCTAATTGTAATCTGCAAACAACTAACATTCCTCCAATAGCGGCCAATAAACCAGATATTATATGAGCATAAACAACAATTTTTGTTGAAGAAATGCCCATTAATTCAGATGACTGAACATTATTACCGTATGCCAACATGTATCTACCTAAACTAGTTCTGTTCATTAACACCCACATTAAGAAAGTAATAATTACAGGAATGATTATTAAGAATGGTATCGGACCAAATATTTTTGCATTTCCAAAATATTTTACTGACTCAGGTATTTCATAAAATGGTTGTGCTTCAGTTATACCTAAGTTCATACCTTTAAAAATATAGAGTGTTGCAAGAGTAATAATGAAAGCTGAAATTCCAGTTTTGACTGTAATATATCCATTAATGAAACCGCAGATAATCCCTATTCCTAAACCAATAAACATTGCAGATAAAATAGATAAATCATATACCTCCATCAATCCTGTAAAAGAAATAGCGACTAGTCCTCCAATTGCACCAACTGAAAGATTCATCTGACCAATAGCAATAATAATCATTTGAGACATTGCCACAACAAGCATCAGACTTACACTCAACATTAAAACATATAAATTAAAAGGAGATATAAAAGCTGGTTTAAAAAAAGAGATTAATATTGATCCTAAAATGATTACTAGACCAAGGCCAAACCAATCCTTTTTTAACAAATTACTCATGAAACAATTGAATTCTTAGATGTAAAATATTCTCTTGCTCTATCAAGAAGAACTGCGAACAAAAGTATTAGTCCTAGAAAAAACCTTACCCAAAATTCACCTACATCAATTAAATATAAACCATTATTAATTAGTGTTACGAGTACAGCGCCTAACATAGTGCCAAAAACTGTTACCTTACCTCCAGATAATAAAGTTCCTCCTATAACTGGAGCCAGAAAAGCTGGAAGCAACCAATCAAATCCTAAATGACCTGCCATAGATGGAATTGCCGCACCAATTCTAGAAGTCAACATTATACCTGCTACTGCAGCTAAAAAACCAGATAGCATATGGCAATAAATAAACATTCTATTTACTGAAATACCTGAAAGTTCTGCAGCATCAGGATTAGCACCTGCTGCAATTAATTTTCTTCCAATGTCAGTAAATTTAAATAAGTAAAATAAAACAAAACAAGTAAAGATACTAAGTAAAAGTAATGGTGAGATATATTTATTAAATAACTTCATGCTGCCAAAATCAGTAAAAGTTTCTGGTAATTTTCTAAAAGCTTCTGCCTCTGTCAATAAAGTCATAAAGCCAAAATAAATACTCATTGTTGCTAAAGTAACAATAAAACTATGCACACCTGTTTTGACTGTTACATATCCATTAATCCATCCGAGAAAAGACCCAAATAATAAAATTAAAACAATTGAAATTGAAATTGGTATACCCATTGACTCCATGCACCATCCACCAAACATGGCTGCAGAAACGCCAAGTGCACCAAGAGATAAATTAAGTCCTCCTGTAAGTATAACAACCATCATTGCCAAGCCTATCATTATGTCAATGGCAACTACTCTTGATAAAGCATAAATATTGAAACGTGATGAAAATCCATCAGTTGTAAATGTAAATAAGAGAATGAATACTATAACTAGTAATAGCAAACCAAATTGATTAGTTTTTACAAAGTCAGGGATTTTAGTTTTCATATAAAAAAAAGGGGGGCGTTAAAGCCCCCTTAAAATTAAAACGTTAACAACTCAAATAAGTGCTGTCAAAAGTCTCTAAAATTTCTAAAGAAATTCCTCTCATAGCCATTACATAAGTATCAACATCAGAGATATCTACAAAGACTGTTCCTGAGTCAATAAATTGATCAGTTTGAGCTGTAGACTTCCAAGGTGCATCTGATTTGAATTCACAACCTTGTCTCACTTTATC
>JAQBWI010000059.1 GCA_027625355.1 Pseudomonadota bacterium | reverse complement strand
GCCAGTAATAAAACTTTTTTTCTCCAGATTTTTTATTTTTTATTATGTATAAACCTATTTCATTACTTAGATCTTTGTGAACTAATTGAGTATTAATATTATTTTTTTGAAAAAAAATTAAAGCTTCTTTACTTATGTCTGAATTACCTATCGCTGTAAAATAGAATACTTTAAATAATTCTTTATTTAGGTAGAAACAAAAATTTAAAGTATCACCAGCAACTGACAAACTATATTTTTTATTATCTATATTAGTAAGCTCAATCATGCATTCACCAATTGAACAAATTTTATAGCTCATATTTTATTTAATAAACTAATTATGGTGAAAAACCTCTTCCATAATTGACCACCACTCTCCTTTTTTTCTATTTGGATCAGGAATTTGACAAGGTCCACATAAACTCCACCATTCTTGGACTTTAGGATTTTCTGCCATTAACTTGTTATCTCTTTCAAGATTATCACCATGATACTCCATGTACCCAAAAAGTGTACTTTTATGGAAATAAATTGAAAAATTTTTAAAATTAAGCTCTGTTAAGTTTTCTAGAATTTCAGGCCACACATTGGCATGTAATTTTTTATATTCTTCAACTTTTTCTTCCCTAATACCTAAGGTCATTCCTATTCTTAACATTTTATAAATCATCCTTTCTTGTTATTTTAAAACTAAAAGCATGCTCACAAGGTAATTTATCCGGTCTAGTAATATGCAAGCCGTCTCTGTTATGTTTCCAATGAATTTTTTCTTTACTTCCCAATAATTCGACTGAGAGTATCTCTCCATCAAATAATTTATCCATACTTTCTATTGTAAATTCTTTATTTGGCCAACCTAGTGAAGTGGCATAAAGGTTATTTGCATTAGTTGTAAAACGAAAATCACTACCAGTATATTTTAACTTAGCTCTTAGATCAGAGAATGGTCCAGCCTCTTTCATTTTTGTAGGACCTTCTCCGTACTGATCCCATGACTCAGTATCGAATATAGCTTCTCCATTAACTTCTAACCACTTACCAATTCCTTTTAATAAATCTTGTTCTTCCTCAGGTATAATTCCATTTGGTTTGGGGCCAACGTTTAAAAGCATGTAGCCATTTTTGCTAACATTATCTATTAAGTAATGAACTAAATCAGTTGTCGATTTATATTTGGAACTCTTCATATAAGCCCATGCACTTCCATCATGAACAGTTGTATCAGTTATCCAATCATAGTGGGTTAATTCAGACTCTCCACCTAATTCTAAATCTAATAAACCTGATCCAGGAGGTAGGTCATGCCATTTGTATGAGACTACAACTTCACTATTCCAATCCTTTTCTTTATTGTAATAAAAAGACAAAAAATCTTTTTTATATTTTTCATGGATATATCTTATTCCAAAATCAAACCATACATAATCGGGTCTATAATTATTTACTACTTCTTTTAATCTATTTAACCAACGATCATGGAATGCTTTACTTGGCTTATCTTGACTTTCTGTTTTTCTACCCCAATGATCAGGATAGACAGCTTGGTTAGATAAATTATCCAGATTATGAAGCTCTCCATAAAGGTCTTCATATTCTTTTTTTGAAGTATCAAATTCTTTATTCCAATGAGGGAAAAAATACCAATTTTCTGCATGATGCATAGCAATCATATACTTCATCCCCTGTGCCCTAATTGCTTTTTCTAATTCACCTACCACATCTCTTTTTGGTCCCATTTTTGATGCGCACCATTCAGTATCAGAACAGTTCCACATTGGGAATCCATCATGATGTTCTGCAACTGGTCCAGCAAATTTTGCACCAGATTGAGAATAAATATCAGCCCACTCTTCTGCATCAAATTTTTCAGCCTTAAACATTGGTATAAAATCTTTGTATCCAAACTTCGATGGATGACCAAAATTTTTACAATGATAATCAAACTGCGGACTTGGCTCTCTATACATCCAATAAGGATACCAAGTTACATTTGGTCCAGCTGCAGGAACTGAGTAAGGTCCCCAATGAGCATATATGCCAAATTTTGCTTTTTGAAACCACGATGGAGTCTTATGTTTTTTTATAGACTCCCAAGTTGATGTATATGATAATTGATTCATAATTTACTCCTATCTTTTAAGTGCGCCGTCAACAAGACCACTTTGAATTTGATTTCTAAAAATCAAAAATACTACTATTGGTGGCAAAGTAGCTAACATTAATGCCGCAGTTTTAAGTGTTGTAGCGCCACTATATTTACCTTGAAATGACATCATTCCTAAAGTAACTGTTCTTAAATCATGATCATTTAAATAAATAAGAGGCCACATAAAATCATTAAAAATCCATACAAAATATATAATTGCAACAGTCACAACTGCTGGTTTTGCAAGTGGCATCATGATTTTAAAAAAGATTGTTAAATCTGATGCTCCATCAATTTTTGCAGCTTCGATTAGATCTTTTGGAATACCTAAAAAATATGCTCTAAAAAAAAATATAGCAAAGGGAACCCATGCAAAATATGTAAATATTACAGCAAAATATGTATTAACAAGACCAATAGTATTCATAATTTTAAATGCTGGAATCAATATTACTTGAGGAGGAATCATCATACCTAAAAGAAAATAGAAAAAAATAACCATTCTCCCCTTGAATTCAAAATGAGCCAATCCATAACCAGCTGCTCCACAAAATACTATAATTCCTAGAACTGACACTGAGGTAATTCCTATAGAATTAATATAGAGTTTTAAAAAATTACCTGTAACCCAAGCTTCTATTATATTATTAAAAACAAAATTAGTCGGAACTCCAAAAGGATTACTTGTGTAGTCTTCCATAGATTTTAATGATGTGAAAATCATCCACATAAATGGAAAAATAATAGTAATCGCAAAAGTTAACAATAATACATAGCATAAAATTCTTGCCCAAATAGGAATTTCACTAATATTCATCTATCAGTAATCCTTGCAATTAAGAGTTGAATAGCTGTTATGAGAATTACAATAAAGAAAAGTACAACTGCTATTGATGTTCCATAGCTTATTTGACCTCTAGCGAAGCCATGATGATACATATAGGTCGATAAAACTTCTGACGCATGATAAGGCCCACCTAAGGTCATCGCATAAACAAGATCAAACATTAAGAATGCATTAGTTACTGCCAAAATTATTACTACAATTGAAATATTTCTTATTAATGGGACAGTAATATATCTAATAGTTGCTAAGACTGAAGCTCCATCAATTTTAGCTGCTTCAATCAAATCTTTTGGCACAGCCTGCAAACCTGCTCCAAATAATAATATTGAAAAACCTAAATCCCGCCAAATGTAAACTAACATTACTGAGTATGTGGCTGTATCTTTACTTCCTAACCACTGAATATTTTTGTAACTTTCAAGTCCAAATATATCTGCAAATTCATTTATAATACCTGTTGTAGGACTTAAGAAAAGCTTGAAGAGCAAACCAATTACAACACTTGATATTACAATGGGAATAAAAAAAGTTGTTTGAAAAATTCTCCAACCAAGAGGTTGTAAATTAATAATTAAAGCAATAGCGAGTGCTAAAAAAAAAATAATTGAAACAGCGCAAATAACAAATAATAAATTATTTTGAAGTGCTACATAAAAAAATCTATCATTGAATAATTTAAAATAATTACTTAATCCTGCCCATTTTATATGGGCCCAAGATATTCCATTCCATCTCGTAAAACTAATACCAATAGCTACTAGTGTTGGGATAATCCAAAATATAGTATAAAAAAATAAAGCAGGACCAATAAAAATTAAATGAGCAAAATTATTTGTTCTTTTTGTTTTCATAAAATATTTTAAGGACGTTTTAAAAACGTCCTTAAAAGATATAAAGATTTAGTATTTGGTTTCAATTAAGTCTACAACACATTGCTCATGGTCATCACCAGCTTGTTGAGGACTTAAGTCACCCGTTAAGATACCTTGACTTGCATCCCATGTATGGGGAACATTACATGCATAATCTTCTAGCATATCAAGAAAAGGAGCAGAACTTGTAGATGTAGCTATAATTCCACTAATATCTTGCAATATTGGATCATAATCCCATGATGAAGTATCATGTGTGTAGGGCGCTAAAGATTGAGTTTGTTCAGACCATACTTTAACAGCCGCTGCACTTGTATAATAATCTAGGAATTGTTTTGCTGCTTCAACTGTTCCATTCTCTACAGCACCTTTTGTTATACTTAAAACAACACTATTAATAACCAAGTCAGTATTTTTTCCAGGAGCTCCTTCAACTGCAGGAAATGCCATAACGCCAATTGGTGCATCCGGTGCTTGATCTTTAATCATACCAGCGACCCATGATCCATTTGAAAATATTGGAGCCTTTCCAGTAAGCATAAGTCCAGCAGCTGTTGGAAAATCATCCGCTAGATAACCAGCTGTAAAATAACCTTTATCAAGTAAGCCTCTATAGAGTTCCCATGCTTTTACTGCAGCTGGATCATTAAATTTTGTTCCTGCTTCTAAGTTAGGATCGTAAGTTCTAAGGCCAATATTTATATAATCTTCTGTAGATAGCATTCTTCGAAGCAGATGATTATTATAATGATTTCCAGGCCATCCTTCAGAGTTTCCAAATGCAATTGGAGTTATTCCAGAATCTAAAAACTTTTGAGCCACATTAGTAAACCCACTCCAAGTTTCCATTTCTTTAGGATCTATACCCATTGCATCAAACATGTCTTTTCTATACCAAATCAAATTTCCAATATGCAATCCTTGAGGTACACCATAAAGTCTTCCATCATATGTATATACTGACTCAACACCAGGAGCGATTCTATCAGAAATTGAATTAACAAAATCAGTAATGTCAACTAAGCCATCCACTTCAGCATACTGATACATACCTGATCCACCATTTATAGTTATAATGTCAGCCGGTGTACCACCTGAAAAAGCTGTTTTAAGAGTTGTTTCATAAGGTGTATTTTCATAAGCAGTATGTTCAACCTCAATATCATTTTGACTGGCATTAAAGTCTGCTACAATCTTGTTAAGTGCAGAAAATGCTGGTTCAGCGGCAGACTCACTCCATAAAGATACTTTAGTCTTAGCATTTACATGAGCAGAGAAAAAAACTGCTACACATAATGTTAAGAAAATATTTAATATTTTTTTCATTTGTCCTCCTCAATATCAATGAAATTGTATTAATTGTATTATAGGTATACTAGTATACAAGTTAAATCAAATAATATTACTTTACTTTTTTATTTTAACAGGATAATTTAGTTAAAACCATGAAAAAACAGGATATTTTGATATTATATTTATCTACTTCAAGCTTGGAATCTGATGTTATTGGATGGGCTAGACATTTTGGAGATAAAAAAAAAATAGGTATGCCAGGTGACAATGATAGCCCGCCATATGAAAGAGGTATAGAGGCAATACATGATGGGTGGAAATTATTTCAAACTAGTCAACTTGAGCAACATGCAAAGGGTGATGAATATAGAACGGGATATTTGAAATATGAATTTTTTTTTGAAAAAATACAATGAATAAAAACAAACAAAATAATTATCTACTTACAGATTATCAAATGGCTGAATTTGTTTCAAAAGGATATTTAATGTTTGAAAATATTATTGATAATAAAACTAATAAAAAATTTCTTAAGGAGATTGGTCATACTTCATCAGCTTTAAATAAAAAAAATAAAAATCAATCTTGGTTAAACGAGCATTATGATTCAATAATGAAAACTAGTAAAATACCACTTGTAAAAGCTGGTACGCCACTTAAAAAAGCATATACAAAAGACTCAGCTCTTAAAGATGTCATTTCAAATCCAATTTTATCAGGAGCTATTAAGAGTTTAGTTGGAAGTAAATCTAAGTTAGATCATCATTTTTTACATATCACTTTTCCTTCAAAATATTATAATAAAGGACAACAAAAGCTATCTCAAGGAAATCATAATGATTGTGTAATTGATCCAAGAGAGAAGACTTTTGATATTCAATTATTTTATTTTCCAACAGCAGTTGATAAAAAAATGGGAGGCACAAGGTATATACCTGGTTCACATTTTAGGATGGTTAATGAATTTGCAATTGCCAGATATCACAACATAAAAGGGCAAAAACATGTTATTTGTCCAGCAGGAACTGTTATTATTTTTCACCACAATATATGGCATGGAGCTGGAGTAAATAATTCTGATAAAATTAGATATGCTTTTAAAATTAGATTAATGCCTGCAGAAAGACAAATAAAGCTATGGACTGAAAATTCTTTCAAAAATACTGATAATGAAGAACCTTTATATTGGAATAATGGAAATAAAAAAAACAGTGTAAGAGAAATACTTCAAAAAACAGAACCATGGTTTGAAGCAGATAGTGGAAGATTAGATATCATGAATCGAATTAGATTATGGCGCCATTTAACTAATGATAAAAATTTTGATGCAGCTTATTGGCTTACTAGAATTGAAAATGATTTTAAATAGATAGATTAATCAATAATATCTTTATATTTTTTAGTTTTTTTTATAAAATCTACATATTTTTCTAAGCTAGAAATATGTTTTTTTATTGCGTTTATTACTTGCTTTGTATCTTTAGAAGATAAAAATTTTATAATTTTTTGATGATCTTTTATCGCCTCCAGAGGTCCAAAATTATTATTATCCTCATGCATATATGAAATATTTCTGACTCTATCAATTTGCGTATTTATTTGAGTAATAATTTTCCAAGAAATAGGCATTTTTGCCTGTATTGCCAATGTTTGGTGAAACATGTTATCAAAATAAAAAACTTTTTTAAAGTTTTTT
>JAQBWI010000058.1 GCA_027625355.1 Pseudomonadota bacterium | reverse complement strand
CAAGTTTTTACCTATGATTCAGATGATCAGACTTTAGAAGTAGGTCAAATAGTGATCGTACCTTTTGGAAAAGCGATGGAAGTAGGAATGATCATGCAGGCTGATGTTAGTAAACCAGACTATATTATTAAAAAAATAGAGATAGTTATAAAAGGTATTCAACTCAATGAGATAAATATAAAGTTTTTAAAATGGGTAAGTGATTACACCTTAGCTCCTATAGGATCAGTCCTGAAATTATTTACGATTAATAAAGATATCATTAGTTACGAACGAGATGATAAAATTCTAAGTGAACCAACTTTTAAACCAACCATATTAAATAATGAACAGGATAAAGCGAAACAAGATATTATTAAAACTCAAAAGAGCTCCAATAAGCCTATTGTATTGGAGGGTGTCACAGGTTCTGGAAAGACAGAAGTATATTTTGATCTAATTGAGCAAGAAATTAATAAATCAAAACAAATACTCATTATGGTGCCGGAGATAAGTTTAACACCTCAATTTGAAAATAGATTTAAGGAGAGGTTTGGAATGGATGTAAACATATGGCACTCTAAAATTACACCTAAAAGACGTAAAGAAATTTGGCACAAATGTTATGCTGGAGAACCTATTGTTGTTATTGGAGCACGGTCAAGTCTCTTTTTACCGTTTACAAATTTAGGACTAACCGTGATTGATGAAGAGCATGACTCATCGTATAAACAAGAAGACAATATACGCTATCAGGCAAGAGATCTTGCGGTAGTAAAAGCAAATTTTGAAAAAAATAAATTGATCCTTGCCTCTGCTACTCCTTCTTTAGAGACTATTAATAATATTAATCATAAAAAATATCATCACGTTTTTTTATCGAAGCAATATTCAGGTTTGCCACTTCCTCAAATCAGTTTAGTTGATTTATCAAAAAATAAGTTAGAAAAAAATCAATGGATTTCTGCTCTTCTTAAAAAAGAGATTGAGAAATGTTTATCAAATAAGGAACAAGCCTTAATTTTTTTAAATAGAAGAGGGTATTCCCCTTTGAGTCTATGTGTTGATTGTGGATACAGACATCAATGCTCACAATGTTCCTCTTGGTTAGTGATGCATCAACAAAAAAAACGTTTACTTTGTCATCAGTGTGGCAGTATTGAAGAGATGTCATATAATTGCCCTAAGTGTCTTGCCAAAGATTCCATTAAATTTATTGGCCCTGGAGTCGAGAGAATAGCGGAAGAACTTACACAATCTTTTCCAGATAAAGTTATAAGCGTGATGTCGAGCGATCTCATTAATTCACCAAAAAAAATAAAAGAATTAATTGATAAATTTTCGAATAAAGAAATTGATATTATTGTGGCTACTCAAATAATGGCAAAGGGTTATGACTTTCCTAATTTATCATTAGTAGGTGTGATTGATGCTGATGCAGGATTATTCGGAGGTGATATGCGCGCTATTGAGAAGACATATAATATGTTGCAACAAGTTAGTGGCAGAGCAGGGAGATCACAACAAACTGGTAATGTAATTATTCAGACTTATTATCCTGAGCAGCCCATTATTCAATCGTTGGAAAAAAGGGACCGCACATCTTTTGTTCAACAAGCTCTTTTGGAAAGGAAACAATTTAATATTCCCCCATTTGGTTTTATGACATCCATTATCATATCTGGTCCTTCCAAAGGAAATGTTGAAAAAATCTCTCAACAATTAGTTTATTTTAGAAAATATTCAGAAGATTTTAGTGTTCTGGGTCCAGTAGAGGCTCCTATTAATTTATTGAAGGGTCAGTTTCGATATAGAATTCTTTTAAAAGGAAAAAGTAGGAAAAACCTTAATATTTTCACTAAAAAAATGGTTAGCTCGGTAAAAATACCCTCTGCTGTTAGGGTTGTTATAGATGTGGATCCTTATACTTTTATGTGATTTATGCACAATTAGAGACTAAATATTCAAAATTACATATTTGACGCATAAACTGGGAGTTTACCTACATTTTTCTATGTGTTAATAGCCTCACACAATTTCCTTACGGAGAATATTTTAATGGCATCACAACTTGCATCTGGAAACTTAGTATCGGATAGATATGCAGCAGCTTTATATGATTTAGCTGCAGAAAAAAAACTTGTTGATCCTGTTTTAGAAGACTTATCCAATTTAAAAAATATGTTGAAAGATAACAAAGAATTAAGTTTGGTTATTAAGAGTCCTTTAATAACATCTATAGATAAACTTAATATTTTTGAAAGTTTGTTAAAAAAAATAAATGCTAATGAGCTTACAAGTACATTTTTAAAAGTAATTCAAAAAAATAAAAGATTTTCTAACCTTGCATCCATCATTACACAATTCATGAATATTAATTCACAAAAAAGAGGTGATGTTCTTGCTGACATTACTTCAGCTGATGAATTAAATGACGAGCAAAAAAATAATATTACTAATCAACTAAAAAGTATTTTAGGTGACAAATTATCTTTGTCATTTGATGTTGATAAAAACATTATGGGTGGATTAATTGTTAAAGTGGGATCGAAGATGATCGACACTTCACTCGCTAATAAAATAAATAAACTTAAAATCTCAATGAAGGGGGCGTAATGGAAATAAAAGCAGCTGAAATATCATCAATAATAAAAGATCAGATTGCCAATTTTGAAACTAAAGCAGATGTAGCTGAGGTTGGAACTGTACTAAGTGTTGGAGATGGTATCGCGCGTGTATACGGTCTAGATCAAGTACAAGCAGGTGAGATGGTAGAATTTCCAGGCGGAATCAAAGGTATGGCCCTCAACCTTGAGATGGATAACGTCGGTGTTTCAATCTTTGGCGATGATACAGGAATTAAAGAAGGTGACACGGTTAAACGTACAGGAGAAATTGTTGATGTTCCTGTAGGAAAAGAATTATTAGGTCGTGTTGTCGATGGATTAGGTAATCCTATTGATGGTAAAGGCCCTATTCAATCTTCTGAAAAAAGAAGAATTGAATTAAAGGCCCCAGGTATTATTTCTCGTCAAAGTGTATCAGAACCGATGCAGACAGGTATTAAAGCACTTGACGCACTCGTTCCCGTAGGAAGAGGTCAGCGTGAGCTTATCATTGGTGATAGACAGACTGGTAAAACAGCTGTTGCAATTGACACTATATTAAACCAAAAATCAGTTAACCAATCGGATAACGAAAAAGAGAAATTATATTGTATCTATGTTGCAATTGGTCAAAAAAGATCAACTGTTGCGCAAATTGTTAAAACTTTAGAGGACAACGGTGCAATGGAATACACTATTGTTGTATCTGCAACTGCATCTGAGCCAGCACCCCTTCAATTTTTGTCGGCTTACACTGGTTGTACGATGGGTGAATTCTTTAGAGATAATGGAATGCATGCTCTTATTGTGTATGATGATTTATCTAAACAAGCAGTTGCTTATAGACAAATGTCTTTATTGTTAAGAAGACCTCCAGGACGTGAAGCATATCCAGGAGATGTTTTTTATATTCATAGTCGTTTGCTTGAGAGAGCAGCTAAGATGAGTGATGAACATGGTGGAGGAAGTTTAACAGCCTTACCTATTATTGAAACACAAGCCGGAGATTTATCTGCTTATATTCCAACTAATGTAATTTCAATAACGGATGGACAGATTTTCCTAGAGACCAATTTATTCTTTGCTGGTATTCGCCCTGCAATTAACGTTGGGTTATCTGTTAGTCGTGTTGGCTCTGCTGCACAAACAAAAGCAATGAAAAAAATTGCTGGTCCAGTTAAACTAGAATTAGCTCAATATCGTGAAATGGCAGCATTTGCTCAGTTTGCTTCTGATTTAGATGCTTCTACAAAACAATTGCTAGACCGTGGTGCAAGATTGGTTGAGATTTTGAAACAAGGACAATATTCACCGCTGACAGTATCTGAACAGGTTGTATCAATTTATGCAGGTGTTCGTGGGTACTTAGATAAAGTTGCAGTGAATGATGTTGTTCGTTTTGAGACTGAAGTTTTAAATGACATGAGATCTAGTCATGCTGATTTATTAGAAGCTATTGCAAATGAAAAAGAGTTGTCCAAAGAGAATGATGATAAATTAAAATCAATCTTAGATAACTTCGTTGAAAAATTTACGAGTAACTAATAATGCCAAGTTTAAAGGATATCAAAACCCAGATTAATTCTGTAGTTTCTACAAAGAAAATTACCACAGCCATGAAAATGGTTGCGGCAAGTAAACTGCGTAGATCCCAGGAGAAAGCAGTAGCGGCAAGACCATATTCTTCGCGTTTAGAAGAAATGTTATCTTCACTCGCTTCATCTGCTGCATCTGGTGAGGGTATCATTAAACTTTTAACTGGTACTGGAAATGATCAAAACTATATGATTGTTCCTGTTAGTGCGGATAGAGGTCTATGTGGTGGTTTTAATAGCAGCATTAATAGGGAAACGTTTAAATTAGTAAAATCTTTAGAGAAAGACGGAAAAAATGTTCAACTTATGCCTGTTGGAAAAAAGAGTAGAGATTTTTTCAATCGTGTGATGAAGGATCAAATTGCAGAAAGTTTTATAGATCTAAATGTTTCAAATTCTGGATATGACTCTGCACTTCAAGTATCAAATAAACTTCAAGACTTATATTTTGATGGAAAGTTTGATAAATGCATTTTGGTTTTCAATAAATTTATCTCGGCAATCTCACAAGATGTAACACAGCAACAACTTATTCCATTAGATGTATCGGAGTCTTCAAAAGAAGTGAAAGAAGATAACAATGACGCAAAAGCAATTTACGATTATGAGCCTGATGAAGAAACTATTTTAAAAGATTTACTTCCGAAAAATGTTTCTATTCAAATATTTAAAGTATTACTTGAAAGTGATGCTGGTGAGCATGGAGCTAGAATGGCAGCAATGGATAATGCCACACGTAATGCTGGTGAAATGATTGATGGATTGACACTAAAATATAACAGAACGCGACAAGCGTTTATAACTAAAGAATTAATTGAAATTATTTCTGGAGCTGAATCAATTTAAAAGGGGGATATATGGCTAATAATTTAACTGGAAAAATATCACAAGTTCTTGGAGCTGTTGTGGATGTAGAGTTCGATGGTGAACTTCCTGCAATCATGAATGCTCTTGAGCTTGATAATGATGGAACAAGACTGCTACTTGAGGTTGCTCAGCATTTAGGTGAAAATGCCGTTAGAACAATTGCAATGGATACAACTGACGGATTAGTAAGAGGTCAAACAGTGACAGATACAGGCGCCCCCATTTCTATGCCAGTAGGTCCTGAAACACTTGGCCGAATTATGAACGTTATTGGAGAGCCAATTGATGAAAGAGGCGACATTGGAACTACAAAAACCTATCCTATTCACCGACCTGCCCCTGAGTTCGTTGAACAGTCTACAGAAACAGAAGTTCTCGTAACAGGAATTAAGGTTGTTGATTTATTAGCTCCATATGCCCGAGGTGGTAAAATCGGATTATTTGGTGGAGCGGGTGTTGGTAAAACAGTTTTGATTATGGAACTGATCAACAACATTGCAAAAGCTCACGGTGGTTATTCTGTTTTTGCAGGAGTTGGTGAAAGAACACGTGAAGGTAATGACCTTTAT
Source organism: Pseudomonadota bacterium (assembly GCA_027625355.1). GTDB lineage: Bacteria > Pseudomonadota > Alphaproteobacteria > HIMB59 > CACPNW01. The sequence goes on along the minus strand of JAQBWI010000058.1, from coordinate 1,241 downwards.
CATGAAATGATTGAGTCTGGCATTATTGATCTTAAAGGTAAAGATTCTAAAGTTGCCCTAGTCTACGGTCAAATGAACGAGCCCCCAGGAGCAAGAGCAAGAGTTGCCTTATCTGGATTAACGCAAGCTGAATACTTTCGAGATGAAGAAGGTCAAGACGTGTTATTCTTTGTAGATAATATTTTTCGATTCACTCAAGCGGGATCAGAAGTATCAGCTCTTTTAGGACGTATTCCTTCAGCCGTTGGTTATCAACCAACACTGGCTACTGATATGGGTGCTTTGCAAGAGCGTATTACAACTACAAAAAAAGGATCTATCACGTCAGTTCAGGCAATATATGTTCCTGCTGATGACTTGACAGACCCTGCACCAGCAACATCTTTTGCTCACTTAGATGCAACGACAGTTTTAAATAGAGCAATTTCAGAAAAAGGTATTTATCCTGCAGTGGATCCACTTGACTCAACTTCAAGAATTCTTGACCCACAAGTTGTCGGGGATGATCACTACAGAGTTGCAAGAGAAGTACAAAGAGTATTACAAACGTATAAAAGTTTGCAGGATATTATTGCAATTCTTGGAATGGATGAATTATCAGAAGAAGATAAACTTACTGTTGCAAGAGCAAGAAAAATTGAGAAGTTTTTAAGTCAACCTTTCTTTGTTGCAGAAATCTTTACTGGATCTCCAGGAAAGTATGTTGATCTTGAAGATACAATCAAAAGTTTTGATGGTCTAGTTAAAGGTGAATATGATCACATGCCAGAAGCTGCCTTTTATATGGTTGGTGGTATGGATGAAGCAATTGAAAAAGCTAAGAAATTAGAGGCAGAAGCAGCATAATGGTAACAATTTTTTTTGATTTAGTTTCACCTGAAAACCTCATTTTCAATGATGAGGTAGGAATGATTATAGTGCCAGGAAAGGACGGCGATTTTGGCGTTCTTCCTGGACACAGCAAAGTCATGTCATCCTTGAGGCCTGGAAGAGTTATGGTTTATGGTGAAGATAAAAACTTACTCAAAGCATTTTTTGTATCTGGTGGTTTTGCTGAAGTAAACCTGGAAAAATGTATAGTGTTAGCTGAAAGTGTTAACGAAATAAATTCTTTAGAAAAAGAAACAATTGTAAAAGAAATTCAAGATTTAGAAAGTCAGGAAACTGATACTTCAAATGATCAGCTATCAATAGCAAAAGCTAAATTAGAGTCCCTAACTTCATCTTTCTACGATAAAATT
>JAQBWI010000057.1 GCA_027625355.1 Pseudomonadota bacterium | reverse complement strand
AAAATTTATATAATTTTTTTTTGAATTTATAACTTTTATATTAATATTTTCGCTGTCATTTTCTTTTGCAATATTACCATTGTTTATTTCATCATCTTGATCTTTAGATAAAGGTTTTTTATTATCTTCAACGTGTTCATTATTTTCAGTTAATTTATCATACAATTTCTTTACTTCCTCTTTATCAGCTGATGGGATTTTAAAATAATCAGGATGAATTTCATTTAATGGCAAGAAACCATTCCTATTTGCACCAAATTCAACAAAAGCAGCTTGTAATGACGGTTCTACTCTAGTTATTTTAGCAAGATATACATTGCCCTTTACTGAATTTTTTTTATTAGACTCTATTTCAAAGTCATCTAGTTTATCATTAGTAGTAACTGCGATTCGTGTTTGTTCTGAATTAGATGCATCAATAAGTATTGTTTTTGACATTTTTGGGAAACTCCGTTGTATATTTTGTATTTTTTGATCATTATTAATAGAATTTGAATTAGTAATATTTTTTTGTTAATTATTATCTATTGTCATATTTTTATCTATTTCACAATCTAGTTTTATCAATATGTTTAAAATTTTAAAAATTTTAATAATTTGTTTTACCTTATTAGCCCTCATGATAAGTTTATTATTTTTTAGTCTTTTATGGAAATATACTCCTGAATTGCCAAGCTATAGTAAAATACTTCAATATAAACCAGAATTATCTTCAAGGCTTTATAGCTCAGATGGCGTTTTATTAAAATCATATCATAGAGAAGAAAGAATTTTCATTCCAATAGAGAGAATACCAAAACAATTAATTAATGCTTTTTTATCTTCTGAAGATAAAAATTTTTATTCTCATTTTGGAATAGACTTCATTGCCATAATTAGAGCAGCAATATCCAATATATTTGCAACTTTTAATAATCAAAGACTTATTGGTGCTTCAACTATCACACAACAAGTTGTTAAAAATTTATTGTTATCAAATGAAGTAAGTTTTGATAGAAAAATTAAAGAAATATTATTATCCATAAGGATAGAAAATATTTTAAGTAAAAATCAAATATTAGAATTATATTTAAATGATATTTATTTGGGATTTAAGTCTTATGGAATTGCTGCTGCTAGTTTAAATTATTTTAATAAATCAATTAGTGAATTAGACTTAAGTGAAATTGCTTTTTTAGCATCATTGCCTAAAGCTCCGAATAATTATAATCCTAAAAAAAATTATGCAAAAGCATTTGCAAGAAAAAATTGGGTAATTGATAGAATGTATGAAAACGGTTTTATACAATATGATGATCTTAATTTTAAAAATAAACCAATTCAATTAATTGCTAGAGACAATAGATCATTTATTGGCGGCAATTATTTTTATGAAGAAATTAGAAAAAAACTTTTTTTAAATTACGGAACTGAAACTTTATACTCTGAGGGTTTAATTATAAAAACCTCTCTAAATAGTGATTTGCAATATTTAGCTGAAGAATCACTAATTAATGGTTTAATTAAGTATGATAAAAATCAAGGTTGGAGAGGGGTTATAGGTAATTTAAAAGACTATGATGGAGAATTTAAAGATGTAATTAAAAAAATTAAAAATCCTTTTCCTAATAAATGGTTTTTGACAAAAATTGAAAAGGTAAGCTTAGATAAATTATTTGTATCAAGTAATAATTTAAAAAATATTGAAGTTGATCTAAACCTTAAAACTAACCAGTGGCTAGTTAATCAAAAATTTGAAAAAAATGATTTATTATTTATTGAAAAAAATAATTTATCATATGTTGTTAGACAAATTCCAAATGTAAATGGGGCGATTATAGTTATTGACCCTTTTTCAGGAGATGTTCTTGCGATGTCGGGTGGGTTTAGTTTTCAGCTTAGTCAATTCAATAGATCTATTCAAGCAATGAGGCAGCCAGGATCTGCTTTTAAGCCATTTGTATATATCTCAGCACTAAATAAGGGTTATACTCCATCCACATTAATATTAGATGCTCCTTATGTAATTGATCAGGGACCAGGTTTACCAAAATGGAAACCAGCAAATTATTCTGATGAGTTTTATGGCTTAACTACAATGAGAACAGGTATTGAAAAATCAAGGAATTTGATGACTATAAGATTAGCAAATAAAATTGGTATTAATACAATTTTATCTACAGCAAGAGATTTTAAGATTGCAAAATATTTAGATAAAAATATGTCGATGTCACTAGGTTCAGGTTTAGTGACATTAATTGATTTAGTAAATGCCTATGGCATAATTGCAAATGGCGGTAGAGAAATTAAACCAAATATTATTAAAAGTATTTATTCTAGGAAAGGAATAAAAATTTTAGATAATTCAAATAAGTTTTGTAATAATTGTAAATTAGAGACGATAAATAATAATTCTAAATTACCTGAAATAAATAATACAGCCAAAGAAGTAATTGATCCTAAAATAGCTTACCAAATTACCTCTATGATGGAGGGGGTAATACAAAGAGGAACAGCTAGAAGTTTAAGAGATTTAAAAATACCTCTTGCCGGTAAGACAGGAACAACTAATGATAACAAAGATGCTTGGTTTATTGGCTATTCACCTGATTTAGTAGTTGGTGTTTTTGTTGGTCACGATACTCCAAAAAACCTAGGATATAAACAAACAGGTTCATCTGTGGCAGTTCCAATATTTAAAGATTTCATAATAAAATCTAATACTAATGAAAATAACATTCCTTTTAAAGTTCCCTCTGGTTTGAGTTTTGTTAAAATAAATAATAAAACTGGACTTCCTTCAAATGATAAAGAAAGTATTATGGAGGCTTTTATTGAAGGATCTGAACCCTATACTCAAGATGATATTAGTATTTTAGACTCCCTGGGTATAATTAGCAATTCCATTTCTGGAACAGGTGCTTTATTAACAAACTAATGACACCTAAAGAATTAATTGAAGAAAATATAGTAATCATAAAAAATAATTATGATTTACTAAGGAGGGGAGTTTGACTTCTTTGCTTTAAGGGAGGAGTTAAAACAACTAAAAATTAAAAGTGAAAACCCTGATATTTGGAAAGATAATAATGCGAAACCAATATTCCAAAAGTTAAAAAATATAGAAAATAAAATTAAAGATTTTGATTTTATTAAGGAAAATCTTGAATACATTGAAGATTTTTTTAAAATTGCAGTTAAAGAAACTAATGAAGAGTATATTGACCAACTTTTAGTCGAAACATCAAAACTTCTCGATATTTCAAATAAATCAAGATTAGAAAATTTAATGAGTGAAAACGCAGATCCCAACAATATTTTTCTTGAAATTCATGCGGGAGCTGGTGGAACTGAAAGCCAAGATTGGGCTGAAATGCTTACTAGAATGTATATAAGATGGGCTGAAAAAAAAGAAGCCAAAGTATTACTTTTACAGGAAACCAGAGGAGAGGAAGCAGGTATAAAATCAACAACAATTAAAATTGAAAAAGAGTATGCTTATGGATGGTTAAAAAGAGAAAGTGGCATACACAGATTAGTTAGAATTTCCCCTTTTGATAGTAACAAAAGAAGACATACAAGTTTTGCAAGTGTTTGGGTTTACCCTGAAATAGATGATAAAATTGAAATTGAAATACAAGAATCAGACCTGAGAATTGATACATATAGAGCTTCAGGAGCTGGTGGACAGCATGTTAATACTACAGATAGTGCAGTTAGAATTAAACATATCCCTACCGACATTGTTGTGCAATGTCAGAATGACAGATCCCAACATAAGAATAAAGCTTATGCAATGAATATGTTAAAATCTAGAATATATGAATACGAGTTACAAAAGAAAAAAGAAAAAGAAAATGTAATTAATGATCAAAAACAACAAATTGGATGGGGGAGTCAAATAAGATCTTATGTATTACATCCATATAAATTAATTAAGGATTTAAGAACGAATCATGAGTTATCTAATGTGAATGATGTTCTAGATGGAGAAATTGATGGTTTTTTAGAAAAATCACTTTCTCTATAATGTATTATTTTTTTATTCTTAAAATTCCAAAATTCTTTTTACCAACACTGATTTTAATTTCTGATAATTGAGAGTAAACTTTAAGAGATAAATCTTGTGAGTTAAAAATTTCATCATTTACCTTTATACCTTTAGATTTAATTAATCTTTTAGTATCACCTCTGCTTTTGCTTAAATTAAGTTTTTCAACTGCATCTAAAATTAAAAAATTCGAACCTTCTATTTCAGAAAATTTAACATCAAATGAAGGAATCCTCTCATCAAGAGTTTTTTTAGTAAAGATATTATTTGCGATTTCTTCTGCTTCATGCGCAGACTCTAAGCCCCTAGTTATTTTTGTTACCTCAAATGCAAGAATTTTTTTTGCTTCATTAATCTCTTGACCTTTTAATTGTGATAATTTTTCGATTTCATTTAAACTTACTTTTGTAAATAATTTTAAAAATTTAGTAGTATTTTCATCTTCAATATTTCTCCAAAATTGATAGAAATCAAAATTACTTAGTTTTGACTCATCTAACCAGATTGCACCTTTTGCAGTTTTGCCCATCTTTGAGCCATCAGCATTTGTTATTAATGGAGAGGTAAGTGCGAACACTTTTTCATTAAGCATTTTTCTAACTAAATCTATGCCATTAATAATATTGCCCCATTGATCAGAGCCACCCATCTGCAGAACACAATTATAATTTTTCTTTAGATGATAAAAATCATATGACTGGAGGAGCATATAATTAAATTCTAAAAATGTAAGAGGCTGCTCTCTATCTAATCTGTTTTTTACTGACTCATATGTTAGCATTTTATTAATACTTAATTTAGAACCTATATCTCTTAAAAAACTAATATAATTTAAATTTGCTAACCAATCGTAATTGTTAATTATTGAACCATTCTTATTTAAATCAATAAAGTTATTAAAAGTTTTCTTTATTTTTTCTATATTTTTAGAAATTTCATCTGGTGTCATAATTTTTCTTGTATTATCTTTTCCTGATGGGTCGCCTACTAATGTGGTGCCACCTCCAACTAAAGCAATTGTTTTGTGATCAAATTCATCTAACCAATTAAGGAGCATTAACTGAACTAAACTTCCAATGTGGAGACTGTCACTAGTTATGTCAAAACCAATATAGGCAGTTATTTTTTTTTTAGATATTAAATTATCTAAATTATCAATGTCGCTTGTTTGATAAATAAAACCACGAGAATTGATTTCTCTCAAAAAATCTGACTTGTATTTCATATAATTATTTAATTAAGATTTTATTCTATCTTTAATGTAGCTTTCAACAATATTGCTTAATTCTTCAGTATAATTTTCATAAAAATGATCTGCACCTTTTATGGGTTTAAATTTGATATCAACTTTTTTTTGTTTTTGTAATTTTTCTGCTAATATCTTTGAAGAGTCAAAAGAAGCAATATTATCTTTATCTCCATGTACAATTAGTCCTGAAGATGGACATGGAGCGAGAAAACTAAAATCTCTAAGATTTGCAGGTGGTGAAATATTGACAAAACCATTTATTTCTGGTCTTCGCATTAGTAATTGCATTGCAACCCAAGCACCAAATGAAAAGCCTGCGACCCAACATATCTTTGAGTTTGTATTATATTGTTGCAACCAGTCTAATACACTGGCAGCATCACTCAGTTCTCCCTCGCCGTCATCATAAACTCCTTGACTTTTCCCAACGCCTCTAAAGTTGAACCTTATTGCTGAAAAGCCATTCTTAACAAATAATTTATAGAGTTTGAAAACAATTTTAGTATTCATAGTCCCTCCTCTGGAAGGATCTGGGTGAAGAATAAGTACTATTGGGGATTGATCATTGTTATTATGTGTGTACTTAGCTTCTATTTTGCCCTCTGGTCCTGGAATTAGTAAATCAACCATTATTTTAAAGCTATTATTGAAGTAATACGACTTTGTAAATATATAGATGTAAAAATATGAACTCTCTTGGTTTTAATAAAAAAGAAAAAGATACTAAAGTAATTGTAGCAATGTCTGGTGGTGTGGATAGTTCTGTTGCGGCGGTTAAGTTAAAAATGGAAGGATATGATGTTACGGGAGTAACTCTTAGGTTGTATAATCAGCCTAATTCTTCAAAATCAAAATCATGTTGTGCTGGAATAGATATTAATGATGCAAAAAAAGTTGCCGAACAGTATAATTTTCCACATAAAGTTTTTGATTATCAGGATAAATTTTTTAATGGAGTTATTAGTAATTTTGTAGACTCTTATGCAAATGGAGAAACTCCAGTGCCTTGCATACAGTGCAATCAAACTGTAAAATTTTCTGATTTATTAGAGGAATCTAAAAGCTTACATGCTGATGCTTTAGTTACAGGACATTATGCTATAAGAAAGGGTGGGTTGAGAGAATCAAAACTTTTTAAAGCAAAAGATAAAACAAAAGATCAGAGTTATTTTTTGTTTGCAACTCTTCAAGATCAATTAGATTACGTTCGTTTTCCTCTTGGTAATTATTTAAAATCAGAAATAAGACAAATGGCAGACGATTATAACTTACTTGTTAGTGATAAGGCTGATAGCCAAGATATATGTTTTGTAACATCTGATTCTTACAGGGATTTAATTAACAAGATTCAACCAGATATAAACAAAGAAGGCAATATATTTGATATAAATGGAAATAAAATAGGGACTCATAAAGGCATTGCTAATTATACCGTAGGTCAAAGAAAAGGTGTTGGGGTTAGCGGTCAAAATCAACCCCTTTATGTGAAGGAAGTGAATAAAGATCAAAACTATATTGTCCTTGCTCCATTGGAGAGTCTTCAAAAAAATAAAATTTTTTTTAAAAATATAAATTTATTAGGTAAAGAATTAATTAACCAAGAGTTTAAATGCTCAGCAAAAATTAGATCTACTCAAAACGAAATATCAGGTAAATTGAAAATAAACGATA